>JAKQEP010000110.1 GCA_029556475.1 Candidatus Atribacteria bacterium | reverse complement strand
ATGGGCATAGGTGAGATAGCTTACATCACCTCATTATCTGAGAATTTAGTTTGTGAATATGTTAAGATTGTCAAAGATCAATTGTTAAAAGATTAAATTTTATATATAATTAGACGAGACCTAGTGGCATATGCCACTATTGAGGAATAGGTATAGAAATATGATTTTTGGACAAATCATTTCTGGGCTTATAATGGGAAGTATTTATTCCCTGCTTGGTTTAGGTTTCACCATGATTTTTGCTTGTACGAAAAGGATTAATTTTGCTCATGGGGATTTAATGGCTTTGGGTGGTTTTATTGGTGGTTTTTTCATTAGAATTTTATCTTCTTTTTCATATTTTTCTCTTATTTTTGGGCCGATAATCATTGGCTTCATTTCTGTAGTTATTGAAAGATTGTTTTTGCGTCGTCTTCAAGAAGACCAAGCCTTAAAAATAGTTATTGCTACTATTGGTCTTTCTGTTTCTATGAAAAGCATTATGCAGACAATTTGGGGTCCAAATCCAATAGTATATTCTATCTTTTTATCACAAAGTTCTTTTTATTTATTTGGTGTGAAAATAGCTACTCAAAATCTTTTAATTTTTTTGTTATCTATTACATTAATGATTATTTTGCAGTGTTTTTTTATTTATTCGAAAACTGGTTGTGCTTTACGAGCCCTTTCTCAGGATAGATATGCCGCCAGACTAATGGGAATTAAAATAGGACATAGTATTAGTATAGTTTATTTTATTTCTGGAGTGTTAGCTGGAATAGCAGGTATATTAGTGGCTCCTATATTTTTTATATCTAGCTCTATGGGAACGTTTCTAGGTTTAAAATCTTTCATTGCTGCCATAATAGGCGGCCTGGGTAGTATTCCAGGAACTATCATGGGAGGCTTATTTCTTGGTGTTGTAGAGAATCTATCAACCGGATTTATTTCTTCTAATTATAAAAGTGGGATTTCACTTTTATTTTTAATTTTACTTCTATTATTTAGTCCTGAAGGATTATTTTCAATTTACAAAAAAAGGATATTAAATAAAAGAAAGATAGTTAAAAAATGAAAAAGTTTAAAAATATTGCATTTATTTTTTTAATCATGGTTTTATCAGTAATAGGATTTATCCCCAATTTATATGTCCTCCATATTCTCAATTTAGTGCTTATTTATAGTCTATTTGCATTAGGGTTAAATATTTTAACGGGATATACAGGAATAACTTCTTTTGGTCACGCAGGTTTCTTTGCTATCGGAGCCTATACAACGGCAATTTTATCAACTAAATTTAGCATGCCACCAATTATAACCATATTTTTTGCTAGTTTTTTTACAGGACTATATAGCTTTGTAATTGGGTTACCTGTAATGAGAATATCAGGTATATATCTTGCTATGCTAACTCTGGGTTCAGCGGAATTTGTAAGATTGGTAACTATCAATTGGAGTTCTTTAACCGGAGGCCCCTTAGGTATTTCCCGTATCCCAGCTATCTCTTTATTTAATTTCAGCATTAACAGTGACCGATCATTCTTCTTCTTTCTTTACATAATTTTAATTATTTTTACCTTTATGTTTTATCGTATAACCAAATCACATTTTGGGGAAAGTTTGGTGGCAATCAAGGATGACGAAAGGGCTGCTGAAGCAATTGGCATACCTTGTGCAAAAAATAAATTGATTTCATTTTTTATTAGCGGATTTTATTCAGGTTTGGCAGGAGCATTGTATGCTCATTTTGATCGTTATATTTCACCAGATGCCTTTACTTTTAGCCTTTCGGTTTTAGTTTTATGTATGGTTATTTTAGGGGGGATGGGAAGTATTTCAGGAAGTATTTCAGGAGCTTTTATAATTGTAATTCTATTAGAATATTTGCAACCACTTGGTGATTATCGTCTCTTAATATACGGATTGCTTCTTACAATTATGATTTCTTACTATCCCCAGGGTATAATTGGTATATTAAATTATTTTTCACAGTATCTAAATAGGAATATACCGAAAAGTAATAATTAATTTATACAATTGACATAATATATTTAATAAATTATTCTTCCTTATTTTTAATCTATAAGCTATTAAACTATTAATGTCAGCAAACTAAATAACTTTCTTTATCAAATTTTGGATTCGAATATTTACAAAACCTAATACCTTATCATGGATAGAATCAAAAAACATTACCACCTGAACTAGAAGCATAAGTGGATAACCAAACCTATAGGGGGGACCCCATGGACAGTCGGACCATATATGTCTTACCAATACCCACTTTGTAGTGAAAGGACTATACTGGTTCAAACAAAATATACTTCTTCCAATCTAAAAAATCTTATCAGATAACAGTCTTGAGTTTCGTGGTAACCCAAATAAAGAACAATCTTTGAACTTATGTGTGAATGGTTTATCAAAAAACGTCGATTCCAAGCCTTGTAAACTACAGGCCAATGTTCAGGTAGAGGCCTTCTAAAGTATTTTGAAGAATGAGTTCTTCTATCCCAATTCATTTGATTATGTCAAAGATCCTAAGAGTTATTGAGACAGTACAAGAGTTATCTTTAACTCCAAATAATAGTATAGAAATTTAAGTGATACCTACACTGCTTTTTAATTAAACCAACTTCAATTTTTTCTAAAAATTCAAAATAATAATTTCTTACCCAAACCATAGACTATTGACAAAAAGTAATGTTTGTAGGATAATGTTAGGGACAATCTAACTAACTATTGAGGTGGCATTTTGGAAGAATATCATAACCTATTCAAGGCATTTAATCGGTTCATGCATATCAAGACAGAGTGCAGATATAATGTTATTAAAAAACATAATATTTCAGAGATGTCACTAAAACAGATACAATACTTGAAAAAATTTGACCGACCGAAACATGTGACTATCAGCCAATTAGCTGCGGAACTGGGTCTGTCTAAACCGACTGTCACCGAAATGGTGAAAAAGTTTATTCGGCTGGATTATATTCAAAAAGAGCAATGTACCCGTGATGCTCGAGTCTATTACCTGTTTCTCACCGAAAAAGGTAGAATGATTGCCCGGTTGGAAGAGATGGCCAATGAACAATTTATAAAAAGAGTGAAAAATAGTTTGGATGAAGATGATATCAATTTACTGATAGAAATACTCTTAAAGGTAATTTGAAAAGTCATTTTTTTTAAGATAAATGTTAGGTTAAATAAAACTAACAATATTATATTATAGGCAGGATTTTTTAAAGATTATTTATATTGGATGAAATATGTACAAGGTAATTCAGTTTAAGAAGTGAGGTAAGATTAATGGATAGCAATAATATAAAAGATAGATTAGCTATTATAGCCATGCCCGGACATGTGTTGTTCAAAGGAATAAAGAGCAAGATAAGAATTGATAGGGCAATGGCTGAATCAATATATCCCAGGATTAAGCAGGATAATGATTATGCCATAGTACTGCTTCTAAAAGAGGGATGTAATCTGGACGATTATCAGGAAAAAGATTTTTATACAGTTGGAAGCCTGATAAAGATTGGGAAGATAGCTAATTCAAAAAGAACCAGTGATTTGAATGTAGAGGTATTGGATAGAGTAGAGGTAAAAAATATAAGCAGGGAACAGGATTATTATATTGCTGAATATGATATCAGCCCTGATATTGATGATTTGGATAAGAATTCTCAAGAGCAGATGCTGGAATATATTAAGAAGATTTCTACTGAGATTAGCAAAGGATTTATCGGTGCTGAAAGCTATGTCGAATATATAAATAACATAGATGATTTAGAAAAAATCATCAGTTTTTTAATGCAGTTTATCAGCATCTCTGCACCCGAAAAGCAAGAGCTATTTGAGATAAGGTCAAGAAGAAAAAAATGTCTGATGTTCTTAGATATTCTCATTAAGCAGAAAGAAAATATTCAATTCCAGATGGAGATAAATGCAAAATTAAGCGATGAAGTGAACAAACAATATAGAGAAAAAATGCTGAGAGAACAGTTAAAGGCGATACAGGAAGAGCTGGATGAGGGAAAGCAGTCTGGAAATAAAAAGAAGGATTACCTGACCTTAATTAATGAGTCTAAAATGCCTGAAGATGTGAAAGAGATTGCCCGGGAAGAAAATGAAAAATTGGAAAATCAAGGTCCGAATAGTGCGGAGACGAATGTAATAAGAAATTATTTGGATTTGTTGACTTCACTCCCCTGGGGCAAAAGCAGTGCAAAAGAAGTAGATATTAAAGAGGCGAAAAAGATTTTAGAACAGGATCACTATGGCCTGGAAAAGGTGAAGGAGAGAATTATTCAGCACTTAACTGTAATGAAACTCAAGAATAATCAACAGGGTTCAATTCTACTTCTGGTGGGACCTCCTGGAACCGGTAAGACCAGCCTGGGTAAGAGTATTGCCAAGGCACTTCAAAGAGAATATGTGAGAATAAGTCTTGGTGGAGTGAGGGATGAAGCGGAGATAAGAGGGCACAGGAGAACATATGTTGGCGCACTCCCTGGGAGAATTATTCAGGGAATTAAAAAGGCAGGAACCAATAATCCTGTCTTTATACTGGATGAGGTGGATAAGTTACTGGCTTCTAATATGGGAG
This sequence comes from Candidatus Atribacteria bacterium, assembly GCA_029556475.1. Taxonomy (GTDB): domain Bacteria; phylum Atribacterota; class Phoenicimicrobiia; order Phoenicimicrobiales; family Stramentimicrobiaceae; genus Stramentimicrobium. Next base: position 8,953 of record JAKQEP010000110.1, on the reverse strand, counting down.
ACCCAACCAGTGCATTGTTAGAAGTATTGGACCCCGAGCAGAATAATACTTTTTCAGACCATTATCTGGAAGTTCCCTATGACCTGTCTGAGGTATTTTTCATAGGGACAGTAAATTCTCTGAGGGACATCCCGGAACCATTGAAGGATAGAATGGAAATTATTCAGATAAATAGCTATACCACGGCAGAGAAATTCCATATAGCTAAGGAACACCTTATCGGTGAGGTTTTAGAAAGCCATGGACTTAAAGATGAACAATTGGAAATAGAGGACGATGTTTTAAGGGCTGTAATAGATAAATACACCAGAGAAGCAGGAGTAAGAGGATTAAAAAAACAATTATCAGCTATAGCCAGACATGCCACAGAAAAGATTGTAGTTGATGAGGTGAAAATTCCCTATGTGATAAAGGAAGAGATGTTGTTTGATATATTAGGGCCTGAAATATCCACTTATGATAAAGTGATGAAGTCAAACCCACCTGGAGTGGTTACCGGATTAGCCTGGACACCGGTGGGTGGAGATATTCTATTTATCGAAAGTGCTTTTATGCCAGGAAAAGGAAAACTGATATTGACAGGACAGATGGGTGATGTTATGAGGGAGTCGGCAAAGATATCTCAGAGTCTAATCAGGTCGAGATTATTTTTGAGCCTGGAGGATAATCATTTTGAAAAACATGATCTCCATATTCATATACCTCAAGGCTCTATACCCAAGGATGGACCATCTGCTGGTGTGACTCTCTTTACATCGATAGCTTCTCTATTTACTGGAATTCCGGTAGATGCTAAAACTGCCATGACTGGAGAAATATCCTTGAGAGGCAAAATTCTTCCAGTAGGGGGAATTAAAGAAAAAGTAATTGCAGCTCATCGTTCTGGTATCAAGAAGATACTTCTTCCTTCTGAAAATAAAAAAGACCTCTGTGAAGTTCCGGAGGAAGTCAAGAAAGATATACAGTTTATTTTTGTGGAAACCATAGAAGAGCTGATGCTAGAGACATTGGGTATCAAGCTGCCAAAGGTTAGTAATTTACATTTCTACTTCCCGGATAAAGATGCCTTAAGCACTGAAAAAGAATATATAAAAATATAAAATATATAAAAGTGTAAGATAAAAGTAATATTGAAAACAGAATCAGGCTGAGATTAAAACCCCTTTGGCAAAAAAAGCTGAAGGGGTTTTTGTATTTGATGTTATTTTCTCAAAGATAGAGTGCTATTACAGGGATTATTCTTCTGATATACTCGTTGTATGTTGTATATATCCTTCCTTCGCATTGGGTAAAAATAGTCGTTGGTCGATGGTATTTAGCCGTTAGATAGTCGATAGTAGATGGTATATAGTTCATCCAATGTGCAATGTGGGAATAAACGATGGAGGTTTATAGTTAATAGTTTTTTGTTTTTTGTAAAAGACAAAGATAAAGATTGAGGTATAAATGAAAGTAGTTTTTAGTTAATAGTTTTTGGTTTATGGTTTTTAATATTAGAAGTTTAACCAACACATAGGTAACACTTCTGATTCAGGACATAGGTTACAGTGTATTTTAAGTTCTTGTATAGATACTGTGTTTTTATTTTGCTATAATATACAATATAAATGAGATTCAAAATCTTAACCTGCCGATATGTTTTAATGTTTTAATATCATTAAAAAATTTTATCAATCATAAATATTCAGAATGTAATAAAGGATGATTTTATTAAAAGCTTAGAGAATACGGTTTTGAATTATAAGTTTTTAAAGTTTTAGTACAATCCCTTAAATCGTTTAGTATAAAGGTAAATGGAAAACTAAATTAATTATTTTATTTAATTAAGAGAGGATTTGAAAAATGGCAAAAAGATACAATCAGGTTTACCAGTTTAGAATTGAATTGAGAGAAATTGAACCAAAGATATGGCGTGTTATACAAGTTCCAGAAACTTATAGTTTTTGGGATTTGCATGTGGCTATACAAGATGCCATGGGTTGGCTTGACTGTCATCTTCACGAATTTACAGTTACGGACCCTATAACCAGAAAAAAACTCATTATAGGTATTCCTACCGATGAAGAAGAAGGGTTTTTTATTAAAGAAACCATTCCAGGTTGGAAAGTGATGATTGCTGATGGTTTTTCTAAAAGGAATAAAAAGGCATATTATTGCTATGATTTTGGAGATGATTGGCAGCATATAATTACGCTGGAAAATATACTTCCCAAAGATAAAGAACAAACCTATCCTCGATGCATTGCCGGTGAAAGAGCCTGCCCACCAGAAGATTGTGGCTCTACTCCAGGATATGAGGAAATAGTAGATATGTTAAAAAACCCGGAACCAGATAACGAAGAGTATCAGGAAATGATGAAATGGCTTGGTGGTTCATACGACCCTGAACATTTTGATTGTAATGAAATATTTTTTGATGACCCTGAAGAAAGATTGAAGACAATTTTTTGAGTATCATTAAAAATTTAAATAGGTTGTGAGGGCTATGTTTTAAAGGTTTTATGTTCATAAAAAAGTGAACATATTTGTATGGTAAACAATAAAAATATTAAAAAAGTGAGAAAGATACATTGGATTTTAAATTAAGCGGCAAAACCAAATTAACATTAGATGAGATAAGAGAACTGTGTACAGAAAGTTCCTTCGAGCGAGGGGTAAATTATTATAAAACGGGGAGAGTCATCAATATAGAGCAAAGCGGCAAAAGAATTATTGCAACTGTTCAAGGTACTGATGATTATACGGTAACCATCTATGAAGGTAATAATAGGATTTCAGCTACCTGTACCTGCCCTTATGATTTTGAAGGTTACTGTAAGCATATTGTGGCAACTCTTATTGCCCTGTCTTTGAATGATAATAAAGTAAAGGTAGTTAATAAAAAAGAAAAAGAAGATAGGTCTAAAGTAATTTTAAATAATCTATCTCTTGATGAATTAAAAATGTTTTTAAATACCGAGTTTGATAAAAATCAAGTTTTTAAAGAAAATTTTATCATCTATTTTTCAGGCAAAGGTGTCAAAACAAGAAATCTGCGGGACTATAAAAAAGAGATTGAACGCTCTTATCGAGAACTAAGTGACAGGCATGGTTTTATTAAATATGGAATGAATGTTGATTTTAATAAATATTATGATTTGGCTGAGCGATTTGATGAGGCTGGAAATACCCTTGAAGCTGTCACTATTTTTCAGGCATTATCAGAGGTAATTGCCGAAAATATGGAAAATGTTGATGATTCTGATGGATATTATGGAGGTGAATTCTTCCATGCTATAGCAAATATGACCTATTATCTAAATAAATTAGAGCTAAAGCATGAAGAAAAAAAGAGACATATTGAATACTTTTTTAATAAATATATTGGAAATGAACCTGATTATTTTCAAGAATATTATGATTTTGCCTTAAGAGAAATATGCAATTTAAAAGAAGATTTGAAATTTTGGGGGAAATTGCTTAAACCGTATCTCTCAGAGAAAATTCCGGATAACAATCAATGGACCAAATATTATCAAGCAATTCATTTGCTCAGTATGGAATTGTATATTCTGGATTCACTCAATGATAAAGAAGGGTTCTACCAATTAATACAAAAATGTTATAAGAAAGACCATGATTTTTGTCTTTACTATGCCTTTCGATTAGAAAAAGATGGTCAGCATCAAAAAGCAATTGAAATAGCCGAAGAGGGACTCACTCTTTTCCCTCCCCATTTGTCTAAAGAAATCCGTAAATTTTTAAATCACCATTATAAAATAGATTCTCCAGAAAAATACAAACAGAATCTTGTTTCTCTTTTTATTGAAAATCAAGATTGGGATGATTATTACAACTTAAAAAAAGTCTGTTCAGAAAAAGAGTGGCAAGAAATAATATTTCCTCTATTGATTAATAGTTTATCAGAGGGCTATACCAGAGGAGGCATAGTCACTGACCTTTATTTAAAGGAAAATATGTTTGAACAGGCATTGCAACGAGTTCTTAGCCAAAAAAGTATTTATTCTTTGAGTTTGTATCATCGATATCTTGCTGAAAAATATCCAGAAAAATATTTTTATGCTTATCTGGAATTAATAATACCTTTTGCTGATTCTACAATGGGAAGAACGCACTATAGAAGAATTGTTACATATCTAAAACAAATGAAAAAAATAAGAGGTTTTGAAGCAGAATTCGATAAATTAATTTGTTTGCTTAAAACAAAATATGCAAATAGACCTGCTTTTCTGGATGAGATGAAATATTTATAGAAATCAAAAATGTAAATATTTTTGGCGAGGTAAAAAATGGAAAAAGTGATTAAAGAATTAACATTATTATTACTCTATCTTACTTCATGGCAAGAAAAAGAATTTTCAATAAAAATTCAAAGAAGCTGGAAGGGCTATCCCTTTGAGATTTTAGATGAATTAAGAGAAGAAGGTTTTATTACTGGAAGTAATCGAGCAAAATCAGTATATTTTACTGAAGAGGGAATCGAAAAGGCTAAAGAATTTATGAACAAATATAGAATTAATGAGACAGGCCTGGAATGATAAGGTTAATAAGCCTGGCGAAACCCAAAGCATGTCTGTCATAGGGAGGGACGGTTCATCTGACATACCCGTTGTCATTGTGTGTACTTCGTATTGTGTGAAGATAGTCGTTGGTCGATGGTATTTAGTTCATCCAATGTGGGAATAAACGATGGAGGTTTATAGTTAATAGTTCATGGTTTTTGGCATAAATGCAAAGATAAAAATATAGATTGCTGTGAATGAGATATTTGAATTGTACAAGTAGTTAGTAAAAACAAGATGTGGGAATAAGTGAGGGAATAAGGTGGAAAGCAGAAAGTTGAAAGTGGAAACCAATACATTTTTCAGTTTATAGTTTTTAGTAAAAGACAAAGATAAAGACTGGGGTATAAATGAAAGTAGTTTTTAGTTTTTAGTAAAAGGCGGAAATCAATAATATCCGAAATAGCAATATATTGTGGAATATTTATCAAAGTTACTTATAACAATAAGATATCAATAGAAGAGGTAAATGCCATGCCTTTTGATTTTAAAAAAGAGTATAAGAAATTTTATAGGCCACCGCGAAAGCCGGTTATAGTTGAAATCCCTGAGATGAATTTTCTGGCAGTTAAAGGGAAGGGAAATCCCAATGAGGAGATGGGAGAATATAAAGTAGCAGTGGGTTTATTATATACAATTGCCTATACTATAAAGATGAGCTATAAGGGGAATTATAAGATAGATGGCTATTACCAATATGTAGTTCCTCCTCTGGAAGGACTCTGGTGGCAAACGGGAACTAATGGGATTGATTATAAGAATAAAGATAGATTCCACTGGATTTCTTTGCTCCGTTTACCCGATTTTATTGCTAGGGAAGATTTTGAATGGGCCATAAAAGAGGCTACCAAAAAGAAAAAAGATGATTTTTCAAAGGTTGATTTTTTTACCCATAGTGAAGGCTTATGTGTACAATGTATGCATATAGGGCCATATGATAATGAACCTATAACTATATCGCGTATGAATGATTATATAGAACAGAATGGCTACATTAGCGATATAACAGATAAAAGGCATCACCATGAAATTTATCTTTCTGATCCAAGGAAAGGTGATCTGAGTAAACTAAAAACTGTCATAAGGGAACCCATAAAACGTATATAAATGTTTGCGAGGATGTTTTACAAATTGTTGAACAGGATAAGCAACTTAAATACTAAGACACAAAATATATAAAATATTGTTTCAATTCATTTTTAAAAATTCAGCAGTTGAAATTACCTGAATTCCCTCATCGTGTAGATATTTGTTCCAGTAGCTGACCATATCCTCTCCCTCTTTGTGAAAGGTACTATGTCCATCGCTAATTAGGGTTACATTAAGTCCATTTACTCTGGCATCAAGACAGGCTGCCTTTACACAGCCATTTGAGACGAGACCTGTCACTACAACATCAGAGATGCTGTTTTCTTTAAGCAAAGATATAAATCGTTTTTCTTTAAAGACACTACTATGTGTCTTATTTAACAGGATATCGGAATCTGCTCTCTTAACATTGCTATCTATCTGCCAGTTATCCGTATTTTCTGCCGAAAAACTGGTGTTGGTATGTCTGATTATGAAGACCGGTTTTTCTCTGTTATGAAAAAAATCTAGAAGAGCATTCACATTATCGATCAATTGCTCTTTATAGAAAACATTCCTCTGTAGCAGTCCATATTGCATATCGATTACCAGTAATGCTGTAATACCATCCATAATCATTAATCTCCTTTTTTATCTTATAAATCTGACAAAAATTGTTTTATTCCAAAATAATTCTACATTAAGGGTAAGCATAATAATACTTTTATTTTTTAAATTGTAAGTGCACTTCAAAATCATTACAATTATAACATCAAAAAGATTTGTACTGTATAATAGAGTGACTGTTTTTTATTGGTATAAAATACTTCAGCAGAAGTTTAATATTATCAGTATAACTAATAGGTAGATATATCTACTAATATTATTACAGGATGGGAGCAAAATGGGAACACTTAGATTATTTTCAATTATTTTCCTAACTGTGATTGCAGGTGCAGATCTTTATCTGATAGGAACTTCTCAGGAAAAGAAAAGAATATGGACCAAGCCATTCATCATTCCACTAATTATCTTTATCTACAGTCAGTACGCCAAACAGATTAATTATTCTCTTGTTATGGCACTGGCTTTCTCTTTTTTCGGCGATTTCTTTTTGCTCTTTTCAGAAAAGAAGATTTTTTTCCAAACGGGATTATTCTCCTTTTTAATGAGCCATATTTTATATATCTATACCTTTACAGGTACGATATCTTTGAGTAATGTACCTCCTATAAGGTATTTAGTTCTCATTATCCCCTACCTGATTTATATCTTGGTTTTTTTAAAAATTTTAAAACCGTATCTGGAGAATTACCTGATTCCGGTTATATTGTATACCATCACTATTGCCGGGATGAGCTACGCCAGTTTATTACGTTTTTGGACCACTACTGGTTTTTATTTCTGGTTACCCTTTATCGGTTCATTGTTTTTTATCATCTCAGATTCCCTTTTAGCTATCCGTAATTTTAGATATGGGCAGAAAAAAGGCTGGATAACGGTTATGTTAAGCTATATTCTGGGGCAATTATTCATCGTAATGGGATTTATGGGTTGATTAAGTTTATGGTACGCTGACGGGTTTTTGTTATAGGAAAACCTAATGCAGGATGCAAAAAAAGAATGAGTCAGGAAATAACTATATTAAAAATAGCTCAAGGTGCAGATGAGAAGTCGTTGGCACTTATTTTAATTGCTCTTTCCGATGGTACTTGTGGCAACCTCGGTGCTGGCTAAGTTGTTTTTGATTTCCCATTCTCTATGTTCTTCAGTTATCTTCCCTCTGATGGTGTTATACAAGACGATTGCTAGCAAGAAAGTAAAAACATGGGCAAATGGCTGTGCATAAACGAATCCAGAAAACCCAAAATATTTGTTCAGAGCAAAAAGGGCAGGTATATAAAATATATCCCGTGCCAAAGCTAGCATAAAAGCAGGCTTTCCTTTACCCAACGCCTGAAAGGTAACCCTAATTAAAAATTGAATTGCCATAAGAGGTAAGGAAATAATCATAGCTCGCATTATCTGTATACCATAGGAAATTACCTCTTCGTTGTTTATAAATATCTGGATCATCTTTCCGGCAAAGAGGTAGAAAAATCCTACAAAGAAAAAAGAGATGCCAGCGGCGAGGGAAATGGATGTTTTGATAACCTTATTCATACGGTCTATCTTACGGGCACCGTAGCTATAGCCGATTATGGGCTGGGAGCCTTCCGCTAATCCCGTTAAAGTCATCATAGCCATAGAAAAAATACGGCGGTTGATACCATAAGCTGCCAGTATAAGGTCATTATAACCAGCCGCTACATAATTGCCTATGGTATTGGCGATACTGAGCATTATATTGTATGATGAAGCCGGAATTCCTACCTTTAGAATTTCAAGTATAATATCACTTCGTAAGGAGATATATTCCCAGTGCAGAGATACCATGCTTTTCTTCTTACGGTAAAAATCAAAGTAGTAGAGCAGGCCAACTCCCTGGCCGATAAGTGTGGCAATAGCTGCTCCCTTTACTCCATAACCCAACACCTGGATAAAGATGGGGTCTAATACTATATTTATACCAGTCCCGATAAACATTCCGTACATAGCAACCTTAACTGCCCCTTCAGAACGAAGCATAAGGGTTAAGAGAAAATTCAACATTATGATAATGCTGCCAGCAAATATTATTGCCAGGTAGCCATGGGCATAACCGTGTGTTTCCGGAGTAACTCCTATTAAGTGTAAAATTGGAGAGATGAAGATAAGACTGATGAGTGTGACTGCTATAGATGTCGCAATACAGGTATAGAAAGCAGTGGAGCTGGTTTTTTTAGCCATCAAGTAATCCTTTTTACCCAATAGTCTTGAGATGTAAGATGCTGCCCCAAAGCCGAATATCCCACTGAAGGACATCAGTATCATAAACATGGGAAAGGCGACTGATACTGCAGCTACTTGAAAAGGGTCATTAAGCCTTCCAACAAAAAAAGTATCGGTAAGATTATAAAATACCTGAACCTGCATGGCAATAATGGTAGGTATGGATAAACTCAGGATAGCCTTGAAGGGTGCTTCATCTCTTAGTATCTTTATTCTTTTTTCATCCATTAGAATAATTCCTTATCTGTAGATATACACTCGAGATAACTAATAACTAAAAGTAATTTTATATAATAAAGGGTATAACATAATTGACGAATATCAACACATCGCGAACCCAAAAGTATCAGGAGTTCGCGAACCCTAATTAAATATTGTATCAACACATCGCGAACTATCGATATAAATATTCTATACTGACCTTAAGAATAAGGAGGTCGGTATAGAATATG
>JAKQEP010000109.1 GCA_029556475.1 Candidatus Atribacteria bacterium | reverse complement strand
GGCTACGATTTCGCTATTGCTTCTTCTCTCCCACGCCTTGCGGTGTGAGACTTGCAAGTCGCTCTGGGGTTCGTCGGCAACTACGCCCCTTGTGGACTTTCACCACAGATTGACGGCATGCCCGTCATACATAAAAAAACCCCTGAGTTTATTCTTGACTCAGGGGTTTAAAAGTCAGTTTACGCTTCGCTCTCAGAAGAGGCAATGGACACCTGTTTTCTTTTTTTCCCCGTTGTCCTGAAAGTAACATATCCATCAATAAGAGCAAATAAGGTATCATCCCCTCCACGGCCAACGTTTTTACCGGGAAGTATTCTGGTTCCTCTTTGTCGAACAATTATATTTCCACTACGAACAAACTGTCCACCATATATTTTAACACCAAGCCTTTTAGAAATACTATCGCGACCATTTTTTGCCGAGCCTTGTCCTTTTTTATGAGCCATTTAGTCTCACCTCACTTAACTACTTTTGGTAACCTTCAATTCGTAATAAAATCCATTAAATATTTATTTTCTCTATTCTTATTTCAGTAAATAATTGTCGGTGTCCCATCTTTTTTTCATATCTTTTTTTTGGTTTATATTTTAATACTAATATTTTTTTTGCTTTTCCATGTCTTAAAATTTTACCTTCAGCAAAACTATTCTCAATTAAGGGCTGACCAAAACTATATTTACCATCTTTTTCCAACATCAATACCTGTTCAAATTTTACCTTTTCCCCTTCATCCAATTTCAGTTTTTCAACTTTTATTATATCGCCTTCTTTAATTAGATACTGCTTCCCCCCCGTTGTAATTATGGCATGCATCTTCGTTAACTCCTCCTGCTTAAATAAATCGCCTGAATCGGTAGCCTTAGCTTTTTAACCTTATCAGTGCGTATATAGCCTATAAAATTTATCATATATGGATAATCCTGTCAAATTATTTTCTTATCAAATAGTGATAACTTGAACATTTTGAATAACAACTTCAATCTTGCAATACTTTTAATATTTTTTTTACATCTCTTTTCTTCCCTACAGCAATTACTTTAATCTTTTCAATATGAAGATATGGTAATGGTCTAATATAAACAACTTTTTTATAATCACGTTCTAATTGTTTTATTAATAACATCTTTCCACCCGATAGCGCCTCTTCAACATCAGGATTTACCCCTAATAGAATAGCCTCTGCTTTGGAATTTTTTCCCAAATCTTCTAATTTGTGCAATACTTGATTGCTAACCGTTTCTGGTGACATTATTCTGCCACTTCCTGAGCAATAAGGGCAGGAGGTTCGTAATAGTGAATCTAAATCGCGTTTGGAGCGTTTCCTGGTCATCTCAACTAATCCTAATTCTGTAGTTTGTACAATGTTTGATTTTATTCTATCTTTTTTCAATTCGTTTTCTAATTTATTTATTACTTTTTCCTGGTCTTCTTTGTTATCCATATCGATAAAATCAATTATAATAATTCCACCAATATATCTTAATCGCAATTGTCTGGCGATTTCTTCAGCTGCCTGTAGATTGGTTTTTAAAATAGTATCACGCATTTTTTTGCCACCAACATATTTCCCAGTATTTACATCAATTACCGTTAAAGCTTCTACTTCATCAAAAACAAGATAACCTCCACATTTTAACCAAATCTTTTTTTCCAATGCTTTACTTATTTCCTTTTCAATATTAAAAGCATCGAATATAGGTTTATCTCCTTCATAGTAAGAAACTCTGGGCTTAAGTTCTAATAAAAATAGGTTATCAAGATAATTTATAATATCTTCATATTCTTGTTTAGAATTCACCAGAAATTCATCAATCTCTTCGGTAAATAAATCTCTAATTACCCGGTAAGTCAGACTTAAATCCTCATGCAGTAATAAGGGTGCTTTGGCTCTTTTTCCTCTTTTTTGAATTTTATTCCACAAACGGACAAGAAAATCCATATCAGGTAATAAGTCTTCTTCCTCTTTGCCCGTGGCAGCAGTTCTAATAATAAAACCATACTCATTTTTCTTTATTTTGTGAACAATTTTTTTTAATCTTTCTCTTTCTTCTTCTTGTTCAATTCTTCTGGAAACTGCGATGGTATTATTGTTAGGCATCAGAACAAGATAACGTCCTGGAAGGCTAATATTAGTAGTAACTTTAGCACCTTTCGGCATAATCGCTTCTTTTACCACTTGAACATCTATTTCCTGCCCTACTTTAATTAATTTGTGTATATCAATATCTTTATCACTCTTTCGACCAAAAGATTGAATAACATCATTGAGATGTAAAAATGCATTTCTATCTATTCCTATATCGATGAAAGAAGCCTCTATACCAGGCAAAACGTTCATAATCTTACCTCTATAAATGTTGCCAATAATTTTTTTCTCTTCCAATCTTTCAATATAAATTTCTACCAATTTATTATTTTCTAATACAGCAATTCGTTTCTCACTTAAACTGCTATCAATGACAACCTGTTTAGCTCTATACTCCATAGCTTAGGAGATACCTTTCCTTAATAAATTATTTTTTTAAAGTATTGACTTTGCGACATTTAAATCATTTCATTTCTTATTAATAAAATCATCTAAATAAAAACTCTTGCTATAATAACATAAATATTTGTATTTATACAGATAAATATTATACAGGCAATTCATTTATGAATTTTTCTCTGATAATTTTTTCAATAGAAAATAATTCCATAATATTACAAAATAATCGATCCATAATTAAATTTGGATTAACTAATCCTCCTGCTATAATATTTTGTACCAAAAGGATAATTATTCTATCACAACTTTTTGAAAAAATGGTCATATCATGGATGAAAGGACGTAAATCAATTTCCTGTAACCCTTTTTTATTTACTTTTTCAGTTTTTATCTCCTTTTGATTTAATATAAATCTAATATCATTTTCAATTATTTCTAGGAAATATACCATTTTTTTCAGGTCCATGCTATCTTTTGGTACCAGATAGATTAGATAAATAGCTTTCTTCAGCAATTTACTTAAGGTTAGATTTTTATCTAAAACCTGTTCAACTTCCACTATTGCAAAACCATTTGGGGCAACTTCATTAATTCTATCTTTTAGCGCTACCCCCTCTAATGGTTCTTTTAGAGCAATTTCTGTTATTTCCTGCCATCCTTCTAAACCAAGAGGTAAAGCAGGGCCAAAGGAGGCTTTAATTCTAGGATTAAAGCCTTGGGTCCATTCTACCGGTATCCCTGCTCTCATCAATACTCTTCTCAATAATTGACTTAGGTCCAGATGAGAAATAAAAATTAAGGGGCCATCCTTACGATATTTTATGAGATAGAGATACGACATAAAATTTTCATTTCTTTCCCAGTTTAAATCATCAACTGTTATTAAAATTTCTAACACTCTTATTACCTATTTCCTGACATACTAATTCTAATCCACAGCCATGGCAAATAGATTGCCGACAATCAATGGTGCTAATTCCTTGCAGAGCTTTCTCCCATTCTTCCCATAAATATTGTTTTTTAATACCACAATCAATCAAATCCCAGGGCATTAGCTCGTCTTTCTCTCTATTTCTATGGGTATAGAATTCCATCTTTAAATTACATTTTTGAAAAGACTCCTGCCAGCTCTTAAAATTGAAATGCTCCTGCCAGGAATCAAATTTACATCCTCTTTTGATGGCCTCTTCCAGGACATCTGCTAATCTCCGATCTCCTCTGGAAAAAACAGCCTCCAACAATGTTAATCTGGTGTCTGGGAAACTAAAAGAGATGTTGTTACTTCTTATCATTTTGGTAATATATTGGAATTTTTTATTTAGATCATCTTCTGCCTCTAGAGCAAGCCATTGGAAAGGAGTATGAGGTTTTGGAACCAGAGCATTAATACTAACATTCAATGAAAATTTTTTTCCTACTTTGTTTCTGCCTATCATTTCAACTTTTTTTATCATCTTAACAATTCCCTCAATATCTTCCCATGTTTCAGTCGGCAAACCTATCATAAAATAAAGTTTTATTCTCCTCCAACCCATTTTAAATGCATTTTGTACAGTTCGATAGAGATCATTTTCATCAACATTCTTATTTATTATTTTACTCATTCGTTCAGTGCCAACTTCCGGGGCAAAAGTCAAACCTGTTTTTCTTACCTTCTGAGTTTGGTTTGCCAGGTGTAGTGAAAAATTATCAATTCTCAAAGATGGTAGCGAGATACCTACTCCTTTACTCTGGTAGTTCTCAACCATCATGCTGGTTAAATTATCAATCTGACTATAATCACTGGAACTTAAGGAAGACAAAGAAATTTCCTCATATCCAGTATTCCGAAAACTTAGTTCTGCTATTTTTAACAAACATTCAACCGACCTTTCCCTAACTGGTCTATAGATAATTCCAGCCTGACAAAAACGGCAACCTCTGGTGCAACCCCGGAAAATTTCTAAGGTAATTCTATTGTGAACAATATCAATGTTAGGCACAATTGGTGTAACTGGGAAAGTCGTTTTATTCAAATTTTTTACTATTCTTTTTTTTATCTTTAAAGGAGCTTTTTTTTCAATTTTTAGAAATGATTCTATCCGACCATCTGGATGATACTTAACTTTATAAAAACTTGGAATATATATACCTTCCAACATAACCAGATTTTTTAAAAGTTCTTTTTTGTTGCTCTTTCTACTTTTTCTAGACCAATCTTTATAAACATCAATAATTTCATTTATGATTTCTTCTCCATCGCCAATTACAAATAAATCTATAAACTCCGCTAAAGGTTCGGGATTGAAAGCTGTTGGACCTCCGGCAATAATTAGAGGGCTCCCTGTGTCTCGTTTGATGGAACGCAATGTTATTTTACCTAAATTGAGCATATTCAAAATATTGGTGTAACTCATTTCATACTGTAAGCTAAAACCAACGATATCAAATTCATGTAAAGGACGAAAACTTTCTAAAGAAAACAGGGGGATGTCATTATCAATCAAATACTTCTCAAAATCCAGAGCAGGTGTAAAAACTCTTTCTGCCCACGAATCTTTGCGTTTGTTTATGATATCATATAATATTTTAAATCCCAGGTGACTCATACCTATTTCGTACAAATCTGGAAAAGCCAGCGCTATTTTAATCAGTTGGGAATCATCCTCTTTTACGATTTCATTATATTCTTCACCGATATAGCGACCTGGTTTTTCTACTTTTTCCAATAATCTATAATTTATTATTTTATTGTAATTATTATTTTTATAATATTTATTTATTTTATTATCTTTCCTCTATCTATAAAATTACGCAAAGATACTTCTTAAATGAACATTTAACAATAATCCTATTCCAATAAAGTTAGTGATCATAAATGTTCCTCCATAACTGACAAAAGGCAGGGGTAAACCAGTTGCGGGCATCAAGCCCATTGACATGCCTATATTGATTAAAATATGAATAAACATAAAAGAAGTTACCCCTGTAGCTATAAAGGTACCCAATGAATCTGAAGCTTCCTGAGCAATTCTAATACCTTTCCATAATATCAATATGAACAGAGAGATTAGTAATAAAGCACCCATAAAACCTAATTCCTCTCCAATAACTGCAAAAACAAAATCAGTATGTTGTGCTGGTAAAAACTTTAGCTGGCTTTGAATACCACTAAATAAGCCCTGGCCAAATAAACCCCCAGAACCAATTGCCACTTTTGATTGTATGATATTATATCCTGCACCTAAGGGGTCCATTTCTGGATTTAAAAAAAGTAATAACCTACTTCTCTGATAACCTTTCAAAAATGACCAGAAAATCGGGAAAAAAGATACAAGTAAAAAAAATACGATAATGATATATTTCCAACTTATTCCAGCGATAAAAATCATAAACAAGGTTATAGCCAAAAAAACCATTGAAGTTCCTAAATCCGGTTGCTTGTAGATTAAAAACATCAGTATTCCAGTAAATAAGAAAGGAAGGGTGAAATAAATTAAATTAGAAAATTTATCCATCTCTCTGCTTAAAAAATCTGCTAATAGTATAATTAGGGTAATCTTAGCAAACTCCGCAGGCTGAAATTCAAAACCTGCCACCTGAATCCAGCGTCGCGAGCCTGCAATATCTTTCCCAAAAAATATCACATAAACCAATATAATCAATGACAGAAAATAAAGTGGAACAGCAATTTTTGCTATTGCGTGATAATCTATTATTGTTACCAAAATACAAAAAAGCAACCCAGTAAATATAGAGAGGAGGTGTTTTTTAGTGATTAGTGCTACACCTACATTGATTATTTCTTGATGGGTGGTACTATAAATTACCAATAAACCTAAAATGCAAAGCCCTATAACCAAAAAAATCAAGGTAAAATCAATATGTTTCATTAAACGAAGTAAGTAATTTAAAAAAGATTTACCGGATAAAGAGTTTGCTGAATCTATCTTTACAGACATAAGAATCCTCTTATTTAATGTTAAAATTGTTCATTTTTGACTATTTTATTGTTTTTTAACTGAAAATATTTTTGTATAATCTTTGCAGCGACAGGAGCAGCAGCAGCACTTCCATCTCCTCCATTTTCTACCAGTATAGTTACACATATTTCAGGTTTATCATATGGAGCAAAACCAATGAACCAGGCATGGTTTTCTCCCTGCGGATTCTGAGCAGTGCCAGTCTTTCCAGCAATTTTTACCTCTTCAATATTAGCCAGTCGTCCAGTACCGCTCTCTACAACTTTTTTCATACCCTCTTTTATAATACGAAAAGTTTCTTGAGAAATATCTATTTTTTTAATCAATTCGGGTTTGAATTCTCGTATAATTTCCCCGGATTGAGAAATAATTTTTTCGACATTGTGCAACCGTAAATACAATCCATCATTGGCAATCAGGCAGAGCATATTATGTATTTGTAAAGGAGTCACTAACAAAAAACCCTGCCCAATAGACAGGTTAACAGTATCTCCAGGATACCATTGCTCATTAATTGTTTTCCTTTTCCAATCCTCCGAAGGTAACAATCCCTCCTGCTCTCCTGGTAAATCTATTCCTATTTTCTCACCAAATCCCATTAAACTGGCATAATAATTTAATTTGTCAATACCCAATTTTTGTCCAATAGTATAAAAAAATACATTGCAGGAATTTGCAATTGCCTCTACTATCGCTTGGTTTCCGTGACCATGTTCCTTCCAACACTTAAACAACAAATTCCCCAACTGATAATATCCCGGGCAATAAACCTTGCTATTTTTATTTACCACACCTTCCTCCAAAGCAGCGATAGCCGTAATAAGTTTAAACACTGAACCTGGCGGATAAACACTTTGTATATTACGATTATTTAGAACATTATCTTTGTTCTGTGCGATTTCTTGCCATTGAGTCACTGTCAATTGTTCAGTAAAAATATTGGGATTGTAATCAGGATGGCTATCCATAGCCAAAATCCTACCTGTAAAAGGTTCACTTACTATTACAGCTCCATTTTTATCAAACATCTGTTTTTCTATAAATTGCTGTAATTCACTATTAAGTGTGAGATAAATATCATTTCCTGCAATCGGTTTTAGTACTCTAATGGTTGTAACCTCGCGGCCCAGAGCATCCACTTCAACTTCTTTATTGCCCTTTTCGCCTCTTAAATATGAATCATAATAGCGTTCTAAACCAACTTTTCCTATTACATCTCCACCAGTTAAATGATTAAAGGTAGGTATCTTTAATTCCTCTTCACTTATTTCGTTAACGTATCCCAACATATGGGCTGCCAGGTTCTGATAAAGATATTTTCTCTCTGGCTGTACTGTTAACAAAGTGCCTTTAAATTTATACTTTTGTTCTTCAATAAGGACTATTTTATCCTTTTCCAGATCTCTCTTTATAGTTAAGGCCTGGAAAGGATTTAGCCTTTTACTTCGAATTTTTTCAACGATATTAGAGGAATCAATAGGCACAATTGTGCTAAGATCATCTACGAGACTTTTATAATCGCTTACTTCGGCAGGAATTATGGAAAAATTTACCGCCGGTCTATTAGTTACTAATAATCTACCTTGTTCATCATAAACTTCTCCTCGAGGCGCTTCCTCAACGAGTGAACGAATGCAATTATTTATTGCTCTTTGTTCAAATTCTTTGCCTTTAATTATCTGCAAATACCAGAGATTAATTAAAATAACAACAAAACATAGGGTTATTAGTATAAACAAATCATTTAATCTTTTTTTGGTAACTTCTTTGCCTATTTTTTTACTTTTTTGGTTAAACATAACTTAACTCCAACGTGAGATATAGGCCAATATTTTTTTGATGCTGATAAAAATAAAGGGGGCTAATATACAATTAATGGAGGCCTGTATCACTATATACTTTTTTAATATGGTCAAAAAGGTGTATTCAGTATATAAGGATTTCAACAAATAGTATAAAAAAGTATTATTCAAAAAAGTGAAGATGAAAGTGGTTATGGCAATTAACCATAATAAGTGTTGGTAGAATATCCTTTCCCTTATTATTCCTGATAGATAACCAATCGCAGTCTTTACTAAGGCATGGGTTCCCAACAAACTCACCGAAAAAATATCTTTTAACAGCCCTCCTGCAAAACCGATTATAGCACCTTCCTGGGAACTTGATAAAAAAGATAAACAAATTACTACTATAAGTATCAAATCAGGTTTTACAGTATAAAAAGCCAGGATATTTCCCAGTAATAATTCTAAGATTATGGTAAAAATCATTATTCCCGCTTTTATCCATATCTTCATTTTTTAATAACCTTTTCTAAATAATAATCAGATATATTTCTTTAGTTTATTATACAATCAGAGAATTAGAAATGTTAATATATTTAGATAATCGATAATACAAAATTTTATAACTATAGCAATTTTAATGGTTAATGTTTCTTTCTTATTATTATATGTGGGAATAAAGGTACTCAATAATTAAGTGTTGTTAATCAGAGTTTTGTGGGTTAAAAATAGATATAATTACATGTTTTTATCTTTTATAAATATTTGAATAAAAATATTCGTTTAAAAGAATTCCTAATTTATCAATTAATAATCTAATTTCTTTCTGTTCGAAACAACAATTCAATTTTGGCCAATAAGACAAGCCAGATAAAGTATGGTAAATAAATTGTTCTTTTTACTCTTTTAGGTTCTTTAATTAATCGAAAAAACCATTCCATACCATGATTTTGCATCCATAAAGGAGCTCGGGGTATTTTACCGGAAAGAACATCAAAACTTCCCCCAACACCAATACAAACTGGCACTCCCAATCTATTTTTATTTTGAAATATCCATGTTTCCTGTTTGGGCACTCCCATTCCTACCAACAAAATATCTGGTTTTTGCATCACAATATCATTGATAATATCGCTTTCTCCTTTTTCACCGTTTGTTTCTGAATTGCTATTATTAAAATAACCGTGATGATAGCCAACAATTTTAATCCCCGGAAATTGCTTTTTTAAATTATGGACTGTTTTTTCAATTACTTCTGCTTTTGCCCCTAAAAGATATAACTTGTACTCCTTCTCTACAGCTAATTGGCAAATATGTTTAACCATATCAATCCCAGTAATACGTTCAGAAAATGGTTCTTCCAGAAAAGCAGTCGCCCATAATATTCCAGCTCCATCTGGGGTAACCATATCTGCTTTTTTGGCTATTTCCAGATATTGCTTATCTTTCCTGGCTCTAAGTATGGCCAGAGTATCTGGGGTTATTATAAAATGTGCCTCTTTTGTCCTGATGAACCATTCTATACGTTCAAGTGCTTGATGACAATTAATACGATCAATTGGTACACCAAAAAATTCAACTTTTTTGCCAGACTCATCTACATTGATTATACTCAGTCCATTTGAAACCCTATGTCTTAGCCAATAATAGGCCAGATATCCCATACCAATCATAGTTAAGAATAAAAACAGGTTCTCTTTTACAGATACAATTGCCGCAATAACACTAAGATAAATACAGGTGGCAATAATAATCATGTTGGCACCTTTCCAGGAAAACCCCTGTTCAATCAGTTGTTGTCTTAATTTACTTTCACTAACATTTCCAAGATAATTATCGCTTAGAAAGCTGGCAATAAAAGAATAGGAGGTATCCACTATAGGGAACCCCAGAATTAAAAGTGGTGTTAAGAGAGTTAGAGCAGCAGTGCTTTTTAATACTCCTACAATAGCAATGATGGCTAACATAAATCCAAAAAACATATAATAAGAAGAAAAGGTATTATTCTTTTTTGAAACACTTTTTTTCTTTAAAAAAATGATTACTATAGAAAAAACAGCTAAAAATGATGACAATATTTCTGCAATTATCAAACCCTGTCGTTGAAAAATAGAAACAACAAAAAATGTTAAAGCAGCTATCAAAACGGTAATGGGAGTAATATCTCCTAATTCATCAGTTTGCCCTATCGAATTAGTGATGGTAATTAACCAGATAATGGTAATGGGTATGGAAAGTTGGTTGAGATACCAGTATCCGTCAGAATAATTTCTTAAGAACTCTATTTTAACTCCTGCTGTAATAATTATAAGTGCAATAATAATTTGAAAAAATAATTTTAACCAGGAAGTAAGCTTTTTTTTCTGGTTATATTTCCCTAATAAAATCATTAAGACCCCAGCAAAAAGAATACCGGCAATCCTAATCAGAAAATTGACCCATTCAGCCAAGAAAGCCTCCCTAAATTTTTAAAAAATTTCAATAAACTGGTTCTAAAACCACAGTTATACTTCTTTACTATTAACAACACCTCATTTTAAACCATTCTACTGTTTCCTTCAATCCTTCTTCTAAAGTAAAACGAACTTCCCATCCCAATATTTGATGTGCCAGATGACAATCAAGGACGTTTTTTCTTAAATCTCCCGAACGGGGGGGTCCATAAATTGCCTCTTTCTTAAATCCAATTATTTCTTGTAAATAAGAGTACAGTTGATTTACTGATATTCCCATACCTGTTCCAATATTATAGGCATTAAAGATTGTATCTTTTTTTCTTTTCTTTTTTATCTCAGTTAATTTTAACATATTTTTAATGCCGAGTAAACAAGCCTGAGTAACATCTTTCACATAAACGTAGTCTCTGACATATTCTCCATCTCCATTAATAATAGGTATATCTCCTTTTAGCATTTTTCTTATAAAAATAGCGATAACTCCTGCTTCACCGAATGGGTCTTGTCTTGGACCATAGATATTGCCGTAGCGTAAAGTAATATATTTTAAATTATGATTCTGACAATAATAATGTAAATAATATTCAGATGTCATTTTGGAAATTCCATAAGGAGAAGTGGGAAAAAGTGGGACGTTTTCTGTAATAGGAAATGATTTGCTTTCACCGTAAACAGTACCGCCACTTGAGGCAAAGATAAAACCTCTTACCCCATTTTTAACTGATAGTTCCAGTAAATTTAATAATCCCATAATATTACTCTGAGCATCTGATTTAGGCTCTTTAACCGAATAAGAAACGCTTATCTGAGCTGCTTGATGACAAATATAATCAGGTTTTTCTCTTTCAAATACTTCTTCGACTTCAGAATTATTAATGTCTACTTGATAAAAACGCGCTTTGTTGTTAATATTTTCTGTCTTCCCAGAAGATAAATCATCTATAATTGCAAGTTCATAACCATAATCAATTAGTAAATCGACAATATGTGACCCTATAAACCCGGCACCTCCGGTAACTAATACCTTCTCTTTCATTGTATACATCTCTCACTTCTTATTAAATTATTGATATCAGTATATTCTTTTTAAAAAAATTATTTCAAGCAAAGCCAGACAATACCTATAGCGATTAAATTACAAATTGCACTAATTGATAATAAAAATAAAACAACATTACGATGGGAAAGACCTCGTTTTAACAATAAATGGTGTAAATGGCCCTGGTCAGCCTGAAATATTGGCTTATGGCTTCTGCATCTTCGCCATATAGCAAAAAGAGTATCAAATAGGGGTAGAGCCAAAATAAGAATAGGTACCATGGAAAGCATCACATTTCCTGAATAAATAACCCATAGGATGGAGATTGATGAAATAAAAAAACCAGCAAAGGTACTACCGGAATCACCTAAAAATATCTGCGCCGGGAAAAAATTATAGCGAAAAAAAGCAACAGTGCTGCCTAATAATGCTGAATTTAGAAGATTGTAAATCTGATAACCCTTGTTGATAAAGAACCCTGATATCAAAAAAGTAGATAAGGCAATTATAGAAATACCTGATGCCAAACCGTCTAATCCATCAATTAAATTGATAGAATTAGTAATACCTACAATCCATAAAATCAATATGGGATATAAAAGATAGCCTATAATATTTAATGAGGATAGTTTTTCTATAATAAATTGATTAATTAAATTATTATTGAAGGCAATGAAAAGAAGAGCTGGTATCATTTGAATACCAAATTTTATTTGGGGTTTCAAATCGGCAATATCATCCACGACTCCTAATAATAAAATGATAATACTCCCGGCTAGTAGCACCTGTTCCTGCCTTTGTAAAGGTACTAAAAACAGAACACTAAATAAAAAACCAAAAAATATTACTATACCTCCCAGAGTAGGAATAGCATTATTGTGTATTTTACGATATCCAGGTTTGTCTACCAAATTCTGTTTTTTACCCAATAAGGCGATAAATGGAGTAATTATATATGAAATAAAAAAAGCTATCAGCGATACTGCAATAAAAAGCATTGACGGCTCTTTTCTCCTCTTCTTTGAATATTTTTATTACAAGCAATGTAATGTAATTGAATATTTTTGGGATATTCTAAAAATATTCAATCATCAGTTATTTTTTATCAAAGGACTTATTTATCTTTAAAGAAAAGCTTTTCAGCATTGTCATGATAAATCGCATTTAGTGTCACATCGTCAAGGTTTAAACCTTTGAAAATTCTTGTGGTATCTGTATTTTTACGAACATCTTTAGATAGCATATTGTATATGCTGGAAGGAAGGACAAAGTCATCTTTTTCCAATAAATCCATATAAGCCAGATGTATATCATCAATATATGTTCGGTTTTTGGCTTTATAGGTAGTTACAACTAAATCAGTTCCAAAGGTTATTCTGTCCCGATAATTTACCATAAAATCATGAAAAGCAATATAGTTGTTGGATATTCTACTGAAACCAGAAACTAAGAAATCAGGATGTCCAAAACTAATATCAAGATATAACTGAGGATATTCTTTCATAAAACGATCTAAACGGTTTAAACTATTGGTTGATAGCATAAAATGAGGTGCTATAATAACTAATTGTGGAAACTCTTTTAAAATCTTCTCAAACTCTTCTGAAAATCGACCGATATTAATGTGATATAAGATGGGAATATGTTCTTTTTCACAATACGAATATATTTCCATCATACTAGAATCAATCAATGGCATATGGAAAAATAAATCATAAAAACTACCATGCCCGTTATACAGCTTTACCCCAGCTGCTCCAGCTTTTATATAATTTTGTAATTTTTCCATTTTATTTTCATCTCTGGGGTCAAGAGTAACCAGAGCTGCAAACTCATCCGGATAATCTTGACTGCATTTAATAACAAATTCATTATTCTCCTCATAACCGGTAAAACCATAGCTACTGTTCAAGAAAAAGGTAAAATCCGAAGTACCTAATAATACCATTTTTTTAATCTGACAATCTTTCATAGTTTTCCTAATGAGAGATATATTTTTTTCACTTTGCACATGTTCATGTGCATTGATAATATTAAAATTAGCCCTTCTTTCTTTAATTTCTTGTGGAATAGCCGCAATTTGAGAGGAAGGTTTCTCATCAATCCAAAATATCGGCAGCCAGCCTCTCTGTCTCAAGCCGATAAACAGTAATACAATAATGACAATGGCACTTAGGGTATAAAAAATAATATCAAACCAATTTTTTTTATTTTTATCATTTTTTTTCATTATTTTTTCTTTTTTTGCCAAGAATTGATTCTCCTTTCTATGTGAAATTTTTTTCATTATACCCGATTCATAGTCCTATTTCCAAAGTTTTATAAATTTATTGTAACTACTTTAAAATAAAGTTATAATTTTGATGAAGTTGCTAAAGGTGAAGTATGTTCAGATATAAAATCATTTATAAAAAAGGCTCTCTTTTATCCCTTATTTTTCCCCTATCTTTAGTAATATTCTTAACATTACTAAATTGTGTTTTTTATAATCACCTATCGCTTGAAGTTCACGCCAACGTTTATGACCCTTCCCTCTACTGGAAAACATTGGATAGTAAATATTGCTCTATAATATTTCCTTTACCAGTTTTAGATAAACATACAACTCAATACCAAGAAATTGCTATTCACATTGCTGAAATAGTTGATGAGATATACCCTCAAATTACCATACAATTTGGGAAACCTTTTCATTCCCATAAAAAATTCACTATTATTTTAGAAGACTTTAGCGATTCGACTTATGGCTTCGCCACCACCATGCCTCATCCCCTAATCCGTATTAATCTGACTGCTCCAGGCTTTAATATTTTTGATACTAAATTTGAAAGCTGGCTTAGAATACTTATAGCTCATGAATATACCCATTTAGCTCAATTTGATATGACTGATAAATTTACTACTTTTATGCGCCTTTTTTTGGGTCAAATTATTGCTCCCAATGCCCTGCAGCCCGTATGGTCTATTGAAGGATTGGCAATTTACAATGAAAGTAAATTAACCTCCGGAGGACGTCTTCAGGATAGTAGATACGAGATGTATTTAAGAGCTGATTTTTTAGAAAATCAAGTGAAGAAACTTGAGCAAATAGAAGGAGATTACCTGGTATCCTGGCC
The DNA here is from genome assembly GCA_029556475.1 of Candidatus Atribacteria bacterium. GTDB lineage: Bacteria > Atribacterota > Phoenicimicrobiia > Phoenicimicrobiales > Stramentimicrobiaceae > Stramentimicrobium. The sequence continues at coordinate 12,291 of JAKQEP010000109.1, read as the reverse complement.
GGGAGGAAATGCACCTTATATTTATGGCCAATCTTTAGTTCATTTTATAAGTAATGAATTTGGGGAGGAAAAATTAATTAAAATTAGCAGGATTTTTTCTTCTTTGCCATTGCTGGGAATGAATTGGAGTTTAAAAAAAGTCCTAGGAATTGGTATGGATGAGCTTTTCCAGAAGTGGAAAAATGAAAAAAAGAGGCAATACGAGCAACAAATTGATGAAATAATTAATTATAGCGACATCACCAAATCCCAACAAATTACCAATCACCACTACTGGGTTGGTAACCCAATATGGTTAACAGACAAAGAGCTCCGGAATCCGATTCTTTTTTATAAGGTCTTTACACCACAACTCTATCCCACAATTCGGCGTTATGACCTTAATTCTGGAGCAGAAAGTATCCTAATAAAAAGAACATCAGGACATGGCAGTTCTTACTCTCTGTCGCCGGATAAGCAATATTTACTCTATTCTAAATTGATTCAATATTCCCAATATTATAATTATTATGACCTTTTTTTATACAATTTTAACACTGGCAAGCAGTATCAAGTTACAGAAAAAATGAGAATTAAAGACCCCGCCTGGCATCCAGATTCCTCTACAGGAAAGGTAGCTGCTGTGATAAACAAAGCTGGAACCAATAACCTGGTTTTAATTTCTTTTAATGATTTGAGTAAACTTAAAAATAAACATAATCTTGATGAATTAACTTCTTTCCCCAATCTTATTTTTCTGACTGATTTTAATGATAGTACTCAGATTTCACAACCTGTTTGGTCACCAAAAGGTGATATGATTGCCCTTTCTATATGGCATCAAGGATACCAGGATATTTACATAATTACCTTGGATGAACAAAATATAATAAAATCAATCAAACCAATTACCCTGGATCATTATACAGATATTAACCCAAATTGGTCGCCAGACGGCCAATACCTTTTATTCTCATCTGACCGAAGTAGTGTATTTAATTTATATGCCTATTCCCTATTAGATAATCAATTCTATCGCTTAACTAATGTAACTACCGGTGTTTTTGAACCAGCTGTCTCTCCAGATGGGAATAAAATTGCTTTTATTCAATATCACTCCTCAGGGTATGAATTGCATTTGGCTGAGATTAACCATCTGCTCTGGAAACTAATTGATAAACCTCGTATGAATTTGTCGGCTAACTATCCTACAATTAAAGATAATAAAATAGCTTTTCTAAAAACATTGGAAAGTAAAAATGATGAAGATGATCAGTTAAATACATCCGGTTTCAGTTCACATCTTTACGCATCTTATTCTTTCAAAGACTATTCTCCTCAGGATAGTATTATGCCTACTTACTGGATTCCTTATGCCAGCATTTCAGATAAAAACTTTTACCTTGGTTTTTCTACAACAGCTCAAGATTATTTAAAATTTTATGAAATGCCTATAACAATAGCCTATAATCTTTTCAATGATTCTTTGTTTTATGATTTTCAACATTTTAATTACAGTTATAAACCTGTATTTTCTTTTTCCTGGCAAGGAGAAACATCTTCTTTTTCTGAGTTACAACTCTCATTAAGATTTACTGATAGCGGCTATACTTCTGTGCAGGATTCCGGTAGATTTTATTCTCGAAGTATTAACATAGGGATACAAAATAAATACTTTTTAGACATTAATAATCATTCAGACAAAGAACGCAATGGTGATACAAGGATACTTAATTCCCTGATTTTAAAATATAATTATAGTGATGCTGAAAGATATACGGCATCCATAAGCCCTCAAATAGGCAATTCTTTTTCACTCAACTATCAATATGCTCCAGCAAGCCTGAACAATAACCAGTACTTCTATAAAATTCTTTTTGATGGCAGAAAGTATTTCCCTTTATCTTTAAAAAACCAGGTTCTAGCGTTGCGGCTGGTAGCTGGTTTTGTTTCAAACGAGTTAAATTATGAAGCAAAGTTTAATCTTGGTGGAAACTTTACTGCCTCTAGTCTTAGTTCAACAAAAACTGACAGTTTTTCTTTAAGAGGATTCCCTGATTCTTCTTTTGTCGGTAATCATTTATTGCTGACTTCTCTGGAATATAGGTTTCCCTTAAAAATGGTGGAGGATAAGATTGGGTTTAAATGGGCTTCTGTTTTTTTAGAACAAGTTTCTGGAAAATTATTTTTAGATGTTGGAAATGCCTGGGATAAAAAAATATTGCCTACTATTCAGGACATAAATATCTCTATTGGTGCTGAACTAGAATTTGTATTTAAACACAGATATAGCGAACAAATAATACTATCTCTGGGAATGGGGAAGGCAATAACAGAATCATTACCTTTCCGTTTTTACGGAAGAATGGGATTCTCTTTTTAAATTAAACGAATCTTGCTTTCATCAGCTAAAACAAATCCATACACTCTAGGTATATCTTCAGAACGGAAAACGGAAACATCTTTTCCAATAAGACAGTTTTGCATGCGATGCTTTACATATTTTATCTGAGTATTGGCCATAATAATGCTGTATTCAACCTCACTGTTTTCAACTTCAACTCTCTGGGACAATGAGGTAAAGGGTCCGATATAGGAATTAATTATTTTGGCATTCTCCCCAATAATCACCGGACCCATAATAATGGAATTGATAATTTCAACACCATTACCCAGATTTACCCTACCCAATATTTTTGATTTTTTATCAATTCTGGCTTTCTCTAAATTTCTAGAAATGTCTTCCAGAATTAATCTATTTGCTTCAATAATATCCTCCGGCTTCCCGGTATCTTTCCACCAACCATCAATAATGTTAGCTTCCACATTGTAGTGATTATCTATAAGCCATTGAATGGCGTCTGTTATTTCCAATTCACCCCTGGCAGAGGGAGTAATACTGTCAATTGCCTGATGTATGGTTTTATCAAAAAAATAAACACCTATCAATGCCAAATCAGTTTTTGGTATTTTAGGTTTCTCTACCATACGGATAACTTTATTATCTTGAAGTTCCGCTACCCCAAACTGTTCAGGATTGTCAACTTTTGTTAATAGTACAAAGGCCTGGTGTTTACTTCTTTCAAATTTTTGACGATATAAACTGATACTATTTTTTAATAGATTATCACCCAAAAACATTAAAAATGATTCATTTTGAAGGAAAGTTCGGGCAATTTTAACAGCATGCGCCAGACCAAGTGGTTTTGATTGTAAAATATAGCTTATTCTTACTCCCCATCTCTTTCCATCTCCAATTGCCTTTTTAATATCTTCACCAGTTTCCTCTCCGATTATTATACCAATGTCTTCAATCCCACATTCAGTAATCTTCTCAATGCCATATTCTAATGCGGGTTTATTAGCTAAAGGAATTAAATGTTTAGCACTGGTGTAGGTTAAAGGCCTTAAACGGGTCCCTTTACCTGCACATAATATAATTGCTTTCATAAAATATTTTCTCCAATATAAAAATCATTTCTTTTCAAATAATTCTTTTTGCTCTTTTTTATAAGCTTTTTCTCTCATCAAATTTTTATAATTTTTTTCTTGAAAAGTGTATTTAAAATTAGTATGAATATCATAATTGCCTTCAATTAAAGCAACAACATCCTCAACAAAGACTAATTCCTCATCGGTAGGAATAACAAATACTTTGACAGGGGAATCCTTTGCCGAAATATCGGATTCTTTATTTCTGGTTTTAGCGAGGCTATTCTTTGCTGGATCGTATTTGATTCCAATCAGTTCTAAACCATCCAATATTTTACCACGTATTGTGGTGCTCATTTCCCCAACTCCGGCAGTAAAAATAAGGGCATCCAATCTACCCAAAACAGCAGTATAGGCACCAATATATTTTTTTAATCTATAAACTTCCATATCTATGGCAAGTTTCGCTCTTTCTTCTCCTTCGCCAGCAGCTTTGACTACATCTCTTCGGTCAGTATATTTACCCGTAATTCCCAATATTCCGCTTTTTTTATTTAATATGGCATCAATTTCTTTCGGTGTATAACCCTCTTTTTGCATAATATAGAAATCTAAAGCAGCATCATGGTCTCCGGCTCTGGTGCCCATAATAGCGCCCTCTAATGGGGTAAAGCCCATACTGGTATCATAAGAGATACCACTCTTGACCGCATTTATACTTACTCCATTCCCAATATGACAGCTAATGAGATTACAATCAAATGGGTCTTTATTTAAAAGTACTGCTGCCCTTTTGGCAACATAAAGCAAAGAAGTTCCATGAAAGCCATATCTTCTGATTCTATACTTCTCATACCATTCATAAGGAACAGCATACATGTAGGCATATGGTAGCATAGTCTGATGCCAGGCGGTATCCATAATAGCGGCGTGAGGAATATCTGGTAGTAATCCTTTAGCTGCCTCAATGCCCATTATATTAGGCGGATTATGCAAAGGAGCTAGAATTGATAACTCTTTGAAAGTTTTCAAAACTTCCTCGTTAATTAGAACAGACTTGGAAAACTTTTCACCTCCATGTACTACTCTGTGACCAACAGCTGAGATATCAGATAAATTATTTATAGCACCATATTTCGGATGAACAAGAGTATCAATTATTAATTTTATAGCTTCTCTATGGTTAGGGCAATCATGTTGTAAGGTTAACTTTTCCCTATGATTAACTTCGTGGACACAGAAGGATTTTCCTATTGTCACCCTTTCTACAACTCCTTTTGCTATAATTTCCTTTTTAGTCCAATTGTATAACTGGTATTTTACAGAGGAACTGCCACAATTTAAGGATAAAATAATCATACTAACTTTCTCCTACATTATTTTGTAATTTTTAATTATTCCGGTGAATCTTTAATTATATTTTTTATATCATACTGGCAAACAACAAAACTTTTCAGAAAAGTATTTTATAGGAATATTATATCTTGAAAGATACCATTTTTATTCTAATTATAATGTAATCAAGCCCATAAAGAAAGTATAAATAATCTTCCGATTCATTCAACAAATTCACCGTTTTTAATCATCATTGTCAAGATATAATAATACAAAATTAAATATTTAAAGAAAATATAATTTTATTTTTTAAAGAGGTATTTAAAATAAGGACTTTTGATTATAATTCAATCTAGACTTCTAAAAAAGGAAGGGATAATTAGATCCGACTTGCCGCATCCTCATCCACAAGTATAGTTACTTCCTTATGAAGCTGGAGGAGACTTGCCGGTACTCTAGTACTCACCAGCCCATTAACAGTCTTAGCAAGGGCAGGAGCTTTGTTTTTGCCGCTAGCTAAAAGAACAATTTTTTTAGCTTTCATAATTGTGCCCATACCCATGGTAAGAGCTTGTCTTGGAACTTCTTTGATATCATTAAAAAATCTGGAATTGGCTTTGACAGTAGAATTTGACAGATTAACCAGGTGAGTCCTGCTCTTTAGTACATTTGCCGGCTCATTAAAACCGATATGGGCATTTTCACCAATACCCAATAATTGTAAGTCTATACCTCCTCTTATTTGAATGATATTTTCATATCTCTGGCATTCCTCATCAATATTTTCAGTTATTCCATTCAACATATTTACATTTTCTTTTTTAATGTTTATATGCTGAAAAAAAGTGTTCCACATAAAATAGTGGTAACTTTGTGGATGCAACGGTGATAAGCCATAATATTCATCCAGGTTAAAAGTAATCACTTGGGAGAAATCTATTTCATCTTTTTCATATTTTTTAATTAATTCATTATACATACCCAGCGGTGTTTGACCGGTCGGCAAACCTAAAACGGATTTTTTTATCTTGTTAATTTGAGCGGCAACTATCTGCGCAGCTTGTATGCTCAGTTCATAATAATCTTTTACAATTACAATGTTCATAAATTACATCTCCTTATAGCTTAAGCCATCCAGTTAAACTAAAATAATTGAGGATATTTTATAAAATTTAATTCAGCATAGCCTGGTAACTCTCCCACCAGAGGTCTGAGGTATTTTAGGTATTCATCAGTTACAAAGTTTCCTTGAGAATTGATATATTTATGGTCCATGGGTTTTATCTTCACTGCTACCTCTTCAAGGGGAACAACACCCAGCTCTACTTGATAAGGATCAGAAGTGGTGCGGACTATAGAAACCATTACCCCTGATACATCCTCTTCAGCAATCCTAATTGCTTTAACACCACAGCAATATGCTTCATCCAGATCGATTTTACTCGCTCGATCTATGGCACACATTGATAATGATTCAGTTATCTGAAATTCCCCTCTGAAGTTAGTTTCCTGATATATAAGCTTGTGCAGGTTAAATGCTGCACTTCCTCCTCCCATAGCTCCAAATTCAAAATTAGCATAATCATTATTCAAATGGAGATTGGCAATGAAACTTTTATCTTCCCACTGTATACCCTCACCACAGACAATTGATACCCAACCGTATTCTTTGATACATTCTTTAACCTCTGCTAAAAATCTATCCTTTGATAAAGGCCTTTCTGGTATATAAATAAGATGAGGAGCATCAGATTCTCTATCTTTAACCAGTGCTGCAGAAGCAGCTAACCATCCTGTGTTTCTTCCCACTGTTTGTAGAATAACATATTTATCAGTACTTTGCATGTCATGTGCAAGACGACCTGCCTGTTGCACAGAAAGACAAATATATCTGGCCGCCGAAGGGAAACCTGGCGCGTGGTCTGTTCCACAGAGGTCATTATCCACAGTCTTAGGAATTCCCACTACCTTTATAGGATAACCTTCACATTTACAGTATTTTTCAATTTGTTGACTTATTTGCATAGTACCATTGCCTCCGATAAGGAAGAGATAGCCTATGTCATATCTTTTAAATTGTCTCAATATAATAGGAAAATCGGTTTTTTTCAATATATAGCGGCTAGAACCTAAAATAGAGGATGGTGTATGACGTAAGTCTCTTATAACTGAAGGATCTTCTTTCCCCAAGTCAATTATTCTATTATGCAAAAGTCCTATAATCCCATTTCTCATTCCCAGAATATGTTTTATCCGTTTCGATTTAAGCCCCTCTTGAATAAGCCCACATAGACTGGAATTGATTACAGAAGTAGGGCCACCCAGTTGACCAATAAGAGCATTTTTTTTCATAAAGCATTCCTTATTAACAATATAATTTCTCCTGTTAGGTTTAGAATTTCAATTTAATTTGCTATCTATTTTTTACACAAAATTATTGTCCAAATTTTGAATAGGTGTCAAAACCTACTGCGGATAGTATGATAGCACCCTTAACAACATATTGAACATAAATATGGATTCCCATTAAATTGAAAACATTGGCAATAATGGTTAAAAGTAGAACACCAACGAGGGTTCTGACCACAGAACCTTCTCCCCCTGATACACTTGTTCCACCAATAACTGTCGAGGCGATGGCATCAAGTTCATAGCCCTGTCCTGCCAGAGGGGTCACCGATAAAAGTCTTGAGGCATAAACTACCCCGGACATAGCTGCCATTAAGCCACCTACCACAAAGGTAAGTATGTGAAAATAATCTACCTTCACACCAGAGAGTCTTGCTGCTTCCTTATTTCCACCCAGGGCACAAGCATATCTGCCAAATCTAGTTTTTTCTAAAACAAATTGCCATAAGGCTACCATAATAACTAGCAGAACAACGGGAAAAGGGATTGGCCCCAGATAGCCAGTACCTATATAAGCAAAGTCTGGTGCTTCCACATAGAGTGGGTATCCGCCAGTATAGAGATAAGCCAATCCTCTGACAATGGTCATTGTGCCCAGGGTTGCAATAATGGCGGGAATATGTATTTTTGCTGCCAGAAACCCATTTATAAGACCAATTAGGGCACCAATAATTAAAACAATCAAGATAGCTATAACCCAATGTACTTTATATTGTAAACCAACACACATTGCAGCTGTTAATACCAAAATAGAACCTACGGAGATATCAAAACCTCCTCCAATTATAACAAAAGTAGTTCCAATAGCCATAATTCCAATAATAGAACTCTGTCGCAATACATTAAGAATATTTGCCCAGGATAAGAAACCCGGAGTAATAATTGATAATAGAATACATAATAGTAAAAATATAAACAAAATACCATTTTTACTAATCACATACCAGTAACTGGGTAAAATTACATCTTTCTTTTTTTCCATAAAGTCTTCTCTTTTATAAATTCTTTTTATATATGAATATTTTTATTTTTACTAAAAAATTTATTTACTTCCCTTCAATATCATTCGCATAACTTCTTCCTGACTGGCTCCGTTTTTGAATTCACCAATAATCTCACCATTACTTAGAACTAATACCCTGTCTGAGACTATGAGTACTTCTGATACTTCTGAAGAAATAAAAATAATGCAGACACCGGATTCAGCCAGTTTACGTACAATATTGTAAACTTCTATCTTCGCCTTAACATCAATTCCCTGTGTCGGTTCATCCATAATTAACACCTTTGGTTCAGCCTGCAACCATTTTGAAATAGCTACTTTTTGTTGATTACCTCCACTCAAATATTTAGTTATTTGTTTCATACCTGAGGACTTAATATTTAATTTTTCGACCGCCTTCCGGGTAGCAGCAAATTCTTTACTTGAAGAAATTATTCCCCTATTTGTAAACTGCTCCAGAGTGGGAAGAGTTATATTTTTGTACATTTCCAGCATAAGAATTAAGGCATCTTTTTTTCTATCTTCAGGAACCATTGAAATACCATAATTTACTGCATCCCGGGGAGAAGTAAATCTGAGTTGTTTTTGGTCAATTATTATACTTCCCCCTTCCAATTTATCTGCTCCAAAAAGAAGGCGTGATAATTCAGTCTTTCCGGCACCCCTGAGACCGGTAATGCCTAAAACTTCACCGGCAAAGGCTATAAAAGAAATATCTTTAACTCTGGGTTTTCTTTTTAGATTCTCAACCTTTAAAACAACTTTTTCACTCTTTTTTCTTTCCAAGCAAGTCGAAGTATAAGCATTCTTTAAACTTTCCCCTACCATCATAGTTATAACTTTGTCTCTATCTACATCTCTAACTGGTACTGTGTTAATTTTTTTCCCATCTCTCAGTACGGTAATCCGATCTGCAATCTTAAATACTTCTCCCAAAAGGTGCGTTATATAGAGAATACTTATCCCTTTCGATTTTAATTCGGCAATAATTCTAAAAAGATGTTCTATCTCGTTTTCAGATAATGAAGCGGTTGGTTCATCCATAATAATAAATTTTGCTTTATGAATTAACGCCTTAAGTATTTCTACCAGCTTCTGCTCTGCCACGCCCAGGTTTCTTACTTTTTCATAAGGAGGAAGTTCAAAACCTAATTGTTTGGTAATAGCGAGATATTGTTGAAAGATCTTATTTTCATCCAATATTCCTAAAGAAGTAAAATATTCCACTCCTAAAAATATATTATGAATAACTGTTAATTGGGGTATCAAGCTATTTTCTTGATAGATAACACTGAGCCCGTTTTGAAAAGCCTGAGCAGGAGAGGTAAACTCTACCTTCTGTTCATCGAAATAGATTTCTCCAGAATCTCTTTTATAGGCACCAACTACCAATTTAATGAGCGTTGATTTACCGGCACCATTCTCACCAACCAGAGCATGCACTTCGCCTTTCCTGATTTCTAAATCTATCTCATCCAGGGCAACTACTCCTGGGAAAGACTTTTTTAATTTTACAATCCTTAATAAAGGATTTTTTATTTCTTCAATAGTTATTGATTTAATAATAAATTACCTATGAATATTATATTTTCATCTGGTATCTGCAATAAATTCCAGGATAACACTATCCCATCCAGATCCAAATCCATAATTATATTTAAATATCTTTCCAAGATTTTTTTATCTATCTGACATATTCCTGTAATCTGTACTGCTTCTATTCCAGCATATATTTTTGAATCCTTTCCCAAATTGTAGTCTTTAATTTTTTGCCATTCAAAATAAATCACTTCTTCTGGAACCCCATTTTTCAATAGACTATTAATATTTTTGGGTAGCTGTACACCAAGCATCTGACTCATCTCCTCCATTAATTCCTCTTCTTTTAAGGAATAATTCGAATTAATAAGACCTTTTATGAGGCAGAATAATTCCAGTGGAATGCCAGCTGGACCATTAGTATGACAATAAAACATTGGTTTTATCCAATCACAAATACTGGCTAATAATCGGTAATCTTGGGAGACTATAGGTGCTAAAGAAGGAGAAAATAAATCCAGACTTACCAGCATACCCCTTTTTTTAGCTTCTTCAGCAAACATTTTAATTAACTGATAAATACTCTTTTTTTTAAAATCATAGAATTTTCCAAAATTCTCCCAATTCAATATATCAGTTAAACAAGTCCCATTGGGACAATGATTTTTGTGTGGTACTTTGAATTCTCTAAAATAATTTCCTATTTGTTTTTGAAAATCTTTTAGGTTTCCCTGGTAATCTACAAAATATTTTTTCTGACACCACTGGCAGAAACAACTAAAAATAGTTTCTAAACCATTGGCAGGAGAAGGGAAACGAATTCGGTCAAAAAAAACTCCGTCAAAACACTCTTCTGATATTTGTCTTTGGAAGTGAAAGAAAATCCTGTTGATATTTTTTTGGTCATTGGGGCAAAGAAAGAGAAAATCTTCTCCCACCTGCCCCAATTTTTCCCATATTCCATTTATCCCGTAACCAAGTAATCCATTATATGTTTCCACAGCCTGGCCTTTTTTTATCTTAAAGGTCGGAATATCCGATAAAAGAGGATACCATAGATAGGTTTTTATTTTAAGATCTGTGCAAAATTTTAGGACTTTACTAAGATTTTTTTTATCTCTGTCAGGCCAGATAATTAAGCTATCAAGGTCAAGGGACTTCTTTGCCAGGGATAGCTTCTTTTTTAAAAAAATATCTTCTGACCAAGAGTTCCCAAAAAAATTTTCAAGAACTATTTGGGTGCTAATCCATCTTTTAACCATCTTTTGACCTGCTATCTTCGGTACTCTTTAATTAATCTAAATTAAAGGTAACTGTGGATGGGATAAACATTATTAAATACATATACCTTACATTTCTGGCTCAAACTCATCTACATTATCTTTAGTTACAATGATGTGTTTAATTTCTACCAGTTGAGGTACTTCTTCACCTTTTAGGAATTTTGCAGTAATTTCCACTGCCTTATAGCCTTCTTCTATTACAGAGAAATATGTACTGGCGGTAACCCTTCCATCTTGTATATAAGGAATCAATTCTTTAGCATATTCTAATCCGGTAACAGGTACATTTGTAATTCCAGCATTTTCTAAAGCCATTGCTGCGGCAATAGCCCCACTCCACCACTGACAGCTAACTAAGTCAACCGGTCTTCCACTTTGTAAAAATGCCTCCATGAAGTCCAGTGCCCCCTCTTTAGTCCAGCCTTCAATGGGCCTTTTTTCCACAATAGTCCAATTGGGGTGTTTTTGGGCAACCTGCATGAATCCCTCTTCCCGCATCCTTTGTGAAGCAGTTCCAGGACTGCCTTCAATCAATACAATATTTCCTCCCTTTTCCCCCAATATCTTTTCAGCCATTTCAGCCTGGATAATTCCTGCACCTATCTCAGTTCTACCAATGTAAGAAATAACACCAGGATATTTTCCTTCTGGATCAGTACCCAAACAGTTGGTAAAAGTAATTAAAGGAATTTTTGCATCATTACAAAGTTTTACAGCCGGAAGTAAAGCTATATTGTCAGCAGCGCAGAGCATGATAGCATCTACTTTTTTAATAATGAAGTTTTCTACCTGTGAAAGTTGTTTCCCTGCATCCCATTCAGCATCAGCATAGGTAATATTTAAGCCAAAATCCTTGCCCGCCTTATCTATTCCAATACGTTGGACACTAAAAAACTCAACAGCTCCAGGAAGTAACACAGCTACATCATAAGCCTTCTGTGCGAAAGAAAGTGTGAAGATGGTTAGTATTAAACTCATTGTTAATACAATCAGAGAAAACAAACGGAAAGTCCTTTTCATTGAAAAAATCCTCCTTAAAATTAATTAATTATAATATTAACAGAAACAAAGAGAAACTTTTTACATCACCACCTTTTTTAGATTTATTCTCGTATCATTATGCAATTTATATTATTCCTGGTTTCATTTTTTCACTTTATTAATTAATAAGTGACGAATATCAACACATCGCGAACCCAAAAGTATCAGGAGTTCGCGAACCCTAATTAAATATTGTATCAACACATCGCGAACTATCGATATAAATATTCTATACTGACCTTAAGAATAAGGAGGTCGGTATAGAATATG
>JAKQEP010000104.1 GCA_029556475.1 Candidatus Atribacteria bacterium | reverse complement strand
TTCATTATCCATACCTCCAATAAAATAGAGGCTGGTATAACCGGAATGAAATTTCAAATCGATAAAAAGAAAATGCATGCTTATTTGCTTGTTATTGCTAATTTTTTAACACAATAAATTTACATTAACCGGACACTACTGCATGCGCTTAAATAAAAAATTAAAAACTCCAACTTTCATTTTCTGACTTGGTTGGGGTTCTTAAAAACATAGAATCATCTTTACCTGAAATGTCAGGGAATAATTCAGATACTATTTTTCATCTGGTTTACAGGTTGAAAATCCAAAAAGTATATATGCTGGACACCAACGTAATAGAGCTGAAAGTAGGAGGATTAACCCAATCACACCCCACCAGCTTTTAAAGTATAATCCTGCAATAATGACAAAAATGCCTATTACGAGCCTGATAATTTTGTCCGCTTTGCCTACATTGCATTTCATAATCCATTTTCTCCCGCTTATAAGGAAATTTCTTTAATTCTCTTTTGGAATTAGCTTACAATCGGCTATCTCTTTTTCTGCAATTTCAGGTGCCACAACCATGAGATGTGGCCGACCAACAAAAAATCCTATCCCAATTGTCAATTTGACATAATATATTTTTCCTGGAGCAATATCGAGAGTGACAGAGCTTTCCGATTCTGTCGCGGCCGAGAAATCAACTTCACCTGGTTTTGCAAAATATGGGAAATATCCTCCTTGATAAATCTTTGTCAGATATGTTTTCCCCTTATCTGTATAGAGGTTAGGAGAGACACCTCCACCCAAAAAAGCCCCAGGTCTATAGATATAAACCAGCCCCGAGTTTTCTGGGATCTTATCGACTTTTTGATAGACGGGACCAAGAGTGGCACAACCGGTGAGACTTAATGTAAGAATAAATAATGCAACCAAGAAAATTTTTCTAATCGCTGAATTCATTTAATACCTCCCATAGTCTTCTCTTTAGGAAAATCATTCTTATTTACTTTTGATAGAAATTCTCTATCCTTATACATTTGTGCCTCAATGTTATCTCTGATATTAAGTAATCCCGTCCTCCTCAATTCGGAGAAAGTAGGCCCTTGATAAAACAAGTTTCGTGTTTTCTCATAAGTACATGCTGCAGAATAAGTTTTAATAACTTCATTTTGTCTAATAATGTCGAGTTTACCTGCAACGACAAGTGTATCTTGTCCTATTGGAAAGCCCACAATTAATAATGGATTAAACAAATTTAATCCTTCAGGTCCAGTCACTTTACCGTAGCTCACCTGATACTGATATTTGATGATTAATAAGGGATCTTTTGATGGAGTATCACTAATCGTTCTCGGAAAATATTCTTTATTGCCGCTATAGTCGATCTTACCATTAACTAAAATCGTTATACTTTCCAACTTTTCAAACTTAGGAACGATATTCGCTTCAATTGCACATGACACAATAAATACTGCTAACGTAAGAAAAAGGACTTTTTTTGAAATATCTAGAATTATATTTATCATTATGGGTAATCTCAGCTGAGTCAAGAAGACAATTTTCACCTGATGTTAAACCTTTTTACAATCTATCAATTAAACTTCACCCTATGGCAAATTAAAACGACTTTTGTTTTGAATTCTTGAAGTGCGTAATGAATTCTGTCACTGTTTTATCTGCTGCAAAGGCAAGTTCTTCATTGAGCTTTTTGTATTTATCTGCTTTTAAAGCATCGAAGGTGCTTAAGCGGTTGAAAAAAACTGGATCATACCAATAGCCTTTTTCCCATATAACAGTTCCTTCCTTATCTTTCATGGTTATGACCGTGTCAACTGACAATCCATTCTCAGCATTTATTTTAACATTACCAACTTTTAGCGTAAGTATACATGATGTATTATCAATTGGTACATCTTCATTTTCTAAAGCTACTTTCTCCTGAATCATCATGTTAGGCCAATTCGGAATTTCTTTTTGGGAGCGCTCAATAAAACCATTCATTACTAGTTTGCCAAAATCATTTATATCAGGATTTGCCGGTTCTGTAGACACAGAGTCATGAATTAAATAGCCTACTCCTGCACCAATTACTCCAAGCACCACGGCACCAGCGACAATTGATCCCACTAATCCACCAGTCGTATATACCTTGAGTTTCGGTGTTTCATAACGGATCATTTTCAGTGGGGTAGCTTCAGACGCATCTTTTTTAGTATAAGGTTGACTGGGCATCGTAGTACAACCCTGCAAACTGAAGCTGGTCAACAGCAGCAATGACAATACAATTGCAAATAACCTTTTCATAATGGATCCTCACTTTCATTGATTTTCATTTATAGATTATGAATCCTGTGGATAAAACTACCTTAGATTGATAGATGGACTATTTCTTTATATCAGAAAATACAACATAGATTTAATTGATAATTAACAGATAGGGATACCCAGATAGGGTATTTATCTGTTATTCAAGAACGCATTTAAATTTAAAAGATTGAGTTTATACTATAATAGCTTTTTTCTAGTTTTTGGTTTTGGATGTTCCGGCAGGATATTCTTGGAGGAATTCCCCCCAACCAGTGAAGCAATCTTTTCATTTGTTTTCATATCGATCATTGTATCTTTCTCGCATAACGAAAAAATCAGCTGGAGCGTAAATGATCGGCTGTATTGCTTTTATTAGCAATCTTCTATTTTTGTGAATTTATAACCTCTGTCCTTTATTTTGCTTTTGTATATAAAATTTTGAATAGGTAATATTCGGTACTGTCAATTTTATTGTGTAAAATTTTCATAGGCCAATTCTTTGAAGAAAGGCAGATTTTTACGCACTTTACCTACAGGGTTTGACCGCCAGTGCAATTCCATTTTCAGACATATAAAGGCCAGAATCCGATAACAG
>JAKQEP010000097.1 GCA_029556475.1 Candidatus Atribacteria bacterium | reverse complement strand
TTCAGTTGTAATAGAATCTTTCTCTTCCTTCCAGAATTCATTTACATATTTCCTTGTCTTTTCCACAGACGGAGCTGCACACTGAACAGTAACCGAATTATTAAAAGCATTGGGAGCAGTCTGGTTAAAAGGTGATACATTTTTTATTTTCTCATTATTCACGGAAGTAAGGAAATACCTGTCAGGTCTAATGGGATTATATTTACGTATTCTATCTGTAATTGTCTGTGTAACAGTCTGAATTTGCTCTTTAGAAAATCCCTTAGAAGAGAGAACTTTATAACCTTCTGCTATAATCTCCGGAGAAATACTGAACCCTGATGTTTCCTGTGTATTTTCAACAGGATCTGGTGACGTAGCAATAGTAGTAGAAGCAGGCTTAATATCAGATAAAATATTACCAAGAGCAGAAAATTCACCTTTATCTGCTGTGCCGGCGGGGCATAGTAAATTAATATCTGGTGTATTCGAATTACTTTCTTTAGAATTTATAACCTTAGTTTTTACTAAAGAATTACAATTAAAGGAAGTTTCAATGTTATTTTTTTCTGGTTGAATTTTTTCTTTTTGATCTATATTTATAGTGGAATCTGTCGGATCTGATTCTTGATGATCTTTTTTTGATATTGATTCTTGATTTGATACGGAATCGGTATCTAATTTAGCCTGATTAGATACGTTTTCTGTATCTGATTGTTTAAAATGAGATACATTTTTAGTTTTAGATTTATGAGATACACGTTTAGTATCTGATTCACCGAGTGACAAAATAACATTTATTTTTAAAGAGATTATACTCCCCTCACCTTTTACATGAGATTTTACTATACTGATACAGTTTTTCTTTTCCAGTTTATTCAGAGCTGTAACAACATGAGGTTGAGCTATACCAGTTTTATCAGCTAAATATCTGGAAGCTAATTCTTTTGTTAAAGTCAATCTTGTATCAGAATAAAGATATGTTTCATCAGCAATGGCGTCTAGTACCTTATACTGATTACCTTTGAAAATTCTCCTCATAGCAGTTTTTAAGTTTAGAGGTACCGGTGAAAATTGATAATCGATTACATTACTCATTGTAAATATAACACTCCTTCTTATAAATATTGACAGCAAAACAGGAGGAATGATATAATACTTGAAGTTCTTTTGGATGAAAAAAACTTCAAATATCAACAGTTACAGCCCTGGCAGGGGCTATAATTGTTTTTACCACTTTTTCCTATTATTGTTATCTCTTGTTGCTTAATTCTACTGATAGCAAATTAAGGCAATACATTAAATTCTATATTCTATTTTCGTATTCCTTCATGTATGGCGTACACATTTTGACATTTTTTTACTCTAACTCACGTTTATTAATATTCATAATGGATTGACAATAGATATAAAATTAGGAATCCAGCATGGATACTCAAAATACAATAATTGAATAATGAAGAGTTAAAACTATAAGCAGGAATAGTAACCTCTTTTTATTTGAAATGTGAATATATTGGGTTTTGAAAATTTATATACACAACCGTAACAACATGTAACAAAAATAATCGATTACTACGGCAGCATAAGCACCCTAAAAAATTTACTACTAATTTATAATTTCAATATCCCATGGCTCTCATATTTTCATCCACTTCTTCAGTGCAATGCAGGTATATGGCAGTAGTGGTGATATCTGCATGTCCCAGGAGTTTTTGCACTTTCGTAATAGACACCCCTCTTTCCAGCATGTAAGTAGCAAAAGAATGCCTTAACCCATGGAAGGTGGTCTTTATCTTCAGCTTCTTCACGATCCTTGTAAAAGCCTGTTCCACATAAGGTATGGTAATAGTAAATCCCTCAAAAATTTCAACCCTATCCTTAAAATTCAGAGGCAAAAAAGCAATCCTTCCCGTACCCTTACCTTTTACCGATAATTTTATACTGTCGTTACATTTTATGTCCGACTTATTCAGATTCAAAATTTCCGATAACCGTAATCCGGAATAAAAACTCAATTCAATGGCAAATTTTAATTCCTTCCCTTTATCCGTTCGTGGAACACTCTGAAGAATCTGCCTTAACTGCTCCCTGGTAATAAGCTTATCCTGAACGGTTTTTACCCTTCTTTTCTCTCTTTTATGCCATTCCGGCTTGTAATCTATTTCTATGCCGGCCCTCCCGGCCTTTTTTATAGCAGCCAGTGCCTGAAGATATCTGCTCTTAGATTTTATCTCCAGTTTCCCCTCTTCGATTAATTTAATAATAGCTGAATATTCTTTTAATTTCTTTGGACTCATACTTAGTCTGTAATAATCTTGAAACCGTTGCCATTTCTCACTTTTGATTTTTTCACTTTCCATAATATCATCTCCTATGAATAACTAATCATATATTAGTTTGTCATATTATAGCAGAAAAAATTTAAAAGATAAAATTTTTCTTTTAAAAAACCTACCTCCTGGTAATCAGGATGTCATAAAAATCTCTGGGAGTTATAATTTTAATACTTTGATATGATTTCAGGTCAAGGAGATGATAATTACCGCTCACGATATAATCTGCATCTCCTGCAAGTGCACAGGCAGGAAAAATATTATCAGATGGATCTGTTTTTACCACATTCTCTATTTCGGTTACATTTACCTTGAAAGCAAATTCTTCTGCATATTCAATATACTGTTTTATTTCATCTTCAGATAATTTATGTCTTTTTGCTATATTCGGATACCTGACTACTTTCTCCAGTTCTTCTAAAGCATCCGTACAGATGCAGAGGATAAATTCTCCGTTAATCCATTTTCTTATAATCTGATTACAGATTCCGCCCGAATACAGAAGACCACTCACTAAAACATTGGTATCCAGAACGGCTCTAATAATTATTTATTCTTCCTCACTTCTTTAATTGCTTCCCTTATATCATTCTGAATATCTTCTTCTGTTACATTAGAATTACTCTGAGCTTTATCCAGTAAATTAAGAAAGCCTTTTTTCTTTAATTCCTGTTCTTCCAGAAATAATACAGGAACAATAGCAACTAGAGGTTTACCATTTCGTTCAATAATATAACTGTCACTTCTTATACTTACTTCATTCATAATTTGCCCCAGATTTTGCCTTGCTTTCATAGCACTTATTGTTTTAAGCATCTTAATTATCCTCCCAATATAATCATATTAATTATATCAATCAATATAATTATATCATATTTCAAAGATAAAAAAATATTTTTCTGAATTACTGAACGAAACAGAGATGTGGAAATAAATTACCCATTCATATCTGGTATTTCGGGGGAAGTAGGACAAATGTTACGTAATAATCAAAGTAACTTTAGTGATCGAATAGATAGGTCTCTAATTATAATCTATCTTTCCTGAATTATAGGGTGAAAAATGCTATCTCACTAATAAAGATACTTGACCATCCTATAGTAGTTTTATATACTTGTTAATAAATTGTTCATAACTTTATAAATTGAAAAAGGATTATATTCATGCAAAAATATAAATATGCTCTTGATTTAGAAGAGAATATTTATTCCTTAAATTCGGATTTTGATACTTATAAGCTTAGTATTGATGAAATAAAAAAATTATATTCTGAGCCTATATCAGATAAAGATAGTAAATATATCGATAGAAAAATTGTCTACGACCATACGTATATCTATCTAACACCAGGAGAGTTTATTGAACAGTATAAATTACATAATAATCAAACGATAGAGCTTTATGAAGATATAGGAAAAATTAAGATTAAAGATATTACTTCAGAAAATATTAAAGATATTTCTTTTATACTCCACCGTATATTGAAAATAAAATCACAAGAAGAAGCAGATGTTCATGGTTATGAAATGCCAATTAGTAATTCCTGGCAATACATTCCTTTCAACCAGAAAATGAATTTTAATATTGAAAATGTTTTGAATAGACAAAATAAATCTATGGATACAGAAAAAAAATTAAATAATTATATGTCTATTAATATCCAAGATACACTTTCTTTATCCGATGCGGCTACAAATATTTTAAATCAAAATCTGGGAAAGAGTAAGACTGTAAACAATTTAAATGAGAAAGAAGATAATTTTTTTGTAGATACTGTAGATCTCCAATCTGCTGATAATTTTAAAAACCTCTATACTCATTCAAAGCAAATTTGTCAAAATAATACAGTAAAAGAATCAAAACCACAGCCTGAAGTTATTGATTTAAAAAAACTGGAATATAAAACTTTCAAATATGATGATGTAAAAGACATATTGGTGCCCAAAGATATGAGAGAGGGAAATAAAAATATATCATACAAGTTTAGCAGACAGATTGTTAATTATTTTAACACTATTGAAAAACCTGACAAGAATAAAGAGGTTCCACCAAATCCGTTGCCAGAATTGGCTACGAAACAAATTACCGGTAATATTTTAGGTTCCAATAGTAATATTGACTGCTTAATTCAAGACAATCATCCAGAAAAAATACTGGGAAATGGTGTGGGGATTATCGGAGAACATACAATTTCTAAAGGAAATAATCTCCTTACTTCTTATCATGAAAATTGTGTAAGTGAAGATAAGACTACAGATAAAAATAGGAATATAGTTTATAACTTTAATGCTAAAAAGGATGGAACTGAAATAACTTTTAACCGAATAAACTTTTCAGTAGATAAAGACAGTGGTGTTAAAGCCGGTGCATCAGTTGTAGGAGAAAAATTTAAAGAAGGTAATACGGGCGGGATTATGAAAAATGGATATATATTCACTAAAGATAAGGACGGAAATATAATTCAAGTAGAAAGTAAAGATAAAATTATTCAAAATAAGAATGACACAGTAACGGTAAAACTTAATAAAGATGAAATTTTTTCTTTTACTGCACCGGAGTCTTTGAAAGAGAAAAATATTTTTGCTTCAGCTATGGAATTTTATAATAATGAAGAAGTAACTCTTGATATTCGCTCAGTATCGGAACAACTTTCTAACAAAGAGAGATGTGGAGAAATAAAGTATCTTCCTTTAACGGATCCAAAAACCCAATTAAGTAATTTAGACGACAAAGGTAATCCAAAACAAGTTTCAGGAGTTTTCCAGAAGCCGAATTATGAAATTACCGGACATATTACAGCAGGGAATAAAGATAATGTCGATTCAAGCAGTATTATAATGATTCCACCCTTTAAACCGGAATTAGATAAAAAAGCCTCACAAACCTTATTTTCAGTAAAACAATTAAAACCTCCTGATACTGAATCTGTAGAAGCAGTAGCAGATAAAGATGGAATAAAAAACAAAGGTTGTTTTTCACAAAATTTTCATTATAAATTAAAAATAGATAATTATAACTCAGATAAACAATATGCAGTAATTCTGATTCCCGGAGGAGGAGAGATTGGATATCAAACTCAGGATGGATTTATAAAAGTTTCTCACCCTAGTAAAACCAATAATAACCCTAATCAAGCAATTATTATTCCCACAACACCTGTAAATAAAGAAACTGGGGAAATAGAATTCGATTATTTTATAGCCGGCGGTTCTTCTACCCCTGTTTATGCAAAAGTGATAGAGGCAGATACTCTGTCGGGAACTCAGTAAATTAGCTAATTCAACTTTATATCATTTAAAAATAGGAGGTTGAAAATTATATTTTACAGAAAATCCATAATAATAAAAATTATAATAATATTGATGTTACTTTTTAATGCTTATCCGGCTTTTTCAAATTTAAAATATGGTTATATAGATAAGGCCGGAAAATATATTATAGAACCTAAATTTGATGAGGCATGGTATTTTACAGAAGGACTGGCAGCAGTAGAAGTAAATCATAAATATGGTTATATAGATAAGACCGGAAGGTTTATTATAAAACCTAAATTTGAAGCAGCAGAACCTTTTTCTGAGGAATTAGCCTGTGTAGGACTAGATGACAAATATGGTTATATAGATAAGACCGGAAAGTTTATACTACAACCTGAATTTAATGGTGCCCAGAGTTTTTCGGAAGGGCTGGCTGTTGCACAGAAAGGTGAGGAATATGGTTATATAGATAAAACCGGAAGGTTTGTTATACATCTTGAATTTGATGATGCCTGTCCTTTTTCACAGGGATTTGCTTATGTAGGAGGAGGATTTAACTGGGGATATATAGATAAAGCAGGAAAGGTTATTGTGCCACTACAACCTTATGTCAGTTTTAGAAGTAATGATACGGACGGTTATCTCTGGTTTTCAGAAGATTTAGCTTACATAGATATTGATAATAAATATGGTTATATAGATAAAACAGGTAACATTGTTATAGCTCTTCAGTTTGATCATGCTAATGATTTTTCAGAAGGATTGGCTGTAGTAAAATTAAACGGTAAATATGGAGCTATAGATAAAACAGGAAAATTTATTATAGAAGAAAAATTTGATGGAATGGGTAATTTTTCAGAAGGCTTATCCTGTGTTCAGGTAGACGATAAATGGGGTTATATAGATAAAACAGGAAAGATGATTATAGAACCCAAATTTGATGAGGCATGGTGCTTTAGGGAAGGCTTAGCACGGATAATGGAATATGATGAATATGGTTATATAGATAAAACAGGAAAGAGTGTAATAGAACCTAAATTTGATGGTGCAGAAGATTTTTCTGAAGGTTTAGCCAAGGTATGTATAGAGCAAAAATATGGTTATATAAATAAAACAGGAAGAATTTTAATAGAACCTAAATTTGATGGTGCAGAAGATTTTTCTGAAGGTTGGGCTAAAATAATATTGGAGGGTAAAGTTGGTTATATAGATAAGACAGGAAAGGTTATAATAGAACCCAAGTTTCACTGGATATCGGTTTTTTCGGAAGGCCTGGCCTGTGTATCTATCATAACTCAATAATGTCAATACTTCTTTTAATAGAGAATTTTTATCCTTTTGAGGGATTCTACCCTACATGCGGAGCCAGGTCCGGCTATGCTATAACTTTTATTGCAGGAGATATCCAGGGGAAGCAGCATGCCGTTATAGCCGGCAGCCGCCCCATCCCCGCCCATAATAACCGTTCTGTCATGCTTTTAATTAAGGTTGCAGATAACCGATGCTCCTGGCAACCGCCCCGTGGCGAGCTTGTGACGCGGCCACAAACTTCGCCACCTGTCCCCCATCATGACCGTTCTTTTGATGTTCTGAATGAAGTTCGTCGGTGATTGTTAGTGCGTGCAGCCCGCCCCGGAGCGAGCTTGTGACGCAGCCACAAACTTCGCTCCCTGTCCCCTCCAAACCGATCTTCTCTTTGTTGTCAGTTCGTTCATTAAAACCGATTATGAATGACTCAGGGGTTTAAAGCTGTGTCCATAAACAATCTGACTGGCTCCCCTGCCCCATGCCAGCCCGGAGCCAGTCAGACGCTTATCGATCCGTTCTTTTCCCTTCAAAAGAAATATTTTAACCGACAATTGCAGGAAGCCCGGCGATAAATCCACTGCAGCAATCAGCAAAGCAAATCCAAAGCCAGCAGTGAAGGTTAAAATAGCAGTGCAAGATAACCGGAATTTTACCAGAGGTAAGGCCGGCAATGAATCTGGTGAACTAACATTTTGCAACGAAACCAGGCAAGAGCAAATCCAGAACCAGCGGAAAAGGACAAAAAAGATCAGTGCAGCAGCAGCAGATTTTATTATAGCAGGCGAGCAAGCAGATTTACATGAAGCGAAGCAGGCAAAGAGTAAATAGCAGGTCTGCAGCAAAGCCGGGGAAAGCAGCAATTGAAAATATGGCACTTGCATGGCGGAGCTCTCCGGAGGGGAATCCAAGGAAATGAACAGTACTGCAGTGAATAGCATTTGTCATCAGAGCAGGCAAAGCAAAGCCAGGCAGCAGGCTTTTGATGCGAAGAGATTTGCTTCAACAAATATGAGGTAGGATATTTTCATCAAATTTGATAGTGAAAATTTTTATGGCTGTTTTTTTACATTAATCGTTTCCGTATCCCAGCTATGGTGGTCATGGGCCTAAAAGGTAATTATTTTAATCTTTGTTGATATTTATCGCGTAGTTTTCCGTTAAAAAAAGTCATGCGCGAAAAAGAGCCATCCGGATTTTCCCAAGAATAGCTGGCAGAATAGAGAGTTTCGGACGTCTTCATTCCATGCGAACCAATTATTTTTACTACTTCGTCATAGGTGGCAGCATTTGGAATTCGTTCATATTCTGCAAGTGTAAGGTCTGGAATTTTTTCATTTGCTATTTCCTGTTCTGTTTTAAAACAGCATCCGGCCAGAAGCAAGACAAAAATTACCAGGATTGTTCTTACTGAGTTTTTCATTTGTTTTCCTCCTTAAAGTATAGTCTTCAGTATTTATAAAAACATGTTCTATATTAAATTTTTAAGTCCCTGCTTTGGTGAATTATTACTAATTCACCCTTACCCGACTACCCTTATACCGGCCATTGCATAAAAACCCGACATCTCCAGCTGCTTAAACCCGGCGATATCGCTCCAGCCAAACTCAGGGAGAAGACTCGCTGTTACTCGCTTTTCAGATCTTACCTCTAAAGCTGACGAAAATCTTTTCGTAGTAGCTCAAAGACTTGCTGCACAAGACGTTCTACGTACAAAAGGCAAGCCGACGCGAGACTTCTCCCTGAACCGAGGCCGTTATAGACTGCTTGCACCAGTCCGATTAACCCAGGAGAAGCAGATTTTCCCGGCAGTTCTCCGCATATCCGAGCCATGCAAAAATAGGAGCTGCTGCAGAAAAAAATAGCATAAGCAGTGCTTTGCAGCATGCAGAGCATGATAAAAGATCTGCTGCAGGCGGAGCCGGGACCGGTTATGCTTTAACTTTTACTGCAGAAGATATCCAGGATGAGCAGCACAGCCGTTATAGCCGGCAGCCGCCCCCTCCCCACCCATCAGAACCGTTCTGTCATACTTTTACTAAATTTTGCCGATAACCGTTAGTGTATAGACAACCCGCCCGGATTTGATTTTCTGCCCGCACAGTGATAGGTAAGAGACTATCCTTTATCCATTACTGGACAGTCGGATAGCTCTTTTCCCCCACTTCACACGGTGCGTGAGCCTTTTAACTCACACCGCGTTCCACCGAATTATAACTTTTGTTCTTTTAATTTATTCCTGAACGATAGAACCTTATTCCATATCTTCCTGGATAATTCATTACTAAAATCTTTCGAGGAGTGTATCAAACTATGACAATTGGAATGCATTGTTGCTAAATTCTGGACTCTATTAATTACGTCTATAGGAAGAACTGTATTTATATGGTGTATTTCAACATCTGTATCATTATCAATTACATTTCCACATAATCTACATCTGCCTTTATCAACATTGTAAACATATCCTCTATTCATAAAGAATTCAAAGTTATAGATTTTACTAATACTTTTAGAGTGAGAAATAATTTCAGAGTATCTAACTGATAACGTAAGATCTTTCCTGTTTAAACTTCTTTGTTTACCAGTCCGGATTTTATATAATTCTCTACCTTCAGGAGAATATATGATTTCCTTTGGATTTTTAAGTTTTCCAGCTTCCCATCTCACAAAATTTAAGCTTGTTACTCCTATCCAAAAGTCCTTATACCTTATAGCTGCTATAACCTGACTATGTTCTTTATGGATTTCTGGTAGATTTCGAGTGTCTTTAGCTGGTATCCACTTTACTTTTGTTGATTTATTTCTACATAGGACTTTGAAAATTAATCGACTTAAACTAAAGTTTACCTTTCCAACTGTATGATTAATATGACTTGCTATTTTGTAATAGTTCAACATTCCTCGAACCTTGCAATTATAAAGGTTTATTTTATGAATCAGCTCACTTATATTTCCTGACATTTTAAACTCGTGAATACTCTTCTTGAGTTCTCGAACTTTTCCGGCAAATTTATCCTTATCTGGTTTTCCCTGTAATATAATACCGCTTCTGCTTTTACCTGCTCTTGCTTTTATCTGGAAACCCAGAAATTTTATAGCCTTCTTCTTAACGTTTGTAATCCTGGTTTTACTGTCAGATAATTCTAACTTAAGATGAGTTTTTAGAAAGATACGAATTCTGCGTTTGAGTTTCCTGGCATTTTCTAATGAGCTTGTAACAACGCACCAGTCATCAGCATAACGTACTAAATATGCTGGTTTCATATTTGGTGCTTTCTTTTTGAGAGTTTTCTGTATACTGCCAGTTTTCTTTCCTTTAGATTTTCCAGTTTTACAGTATCTGGAAACATTCTTAAGTTTCTTCTCTTCCCATTCACGAATAATAAAATTATCAAACTTATTAAGATAAACATTTGCTAACAGGGGGGAAATGATACCTCCCTGCGGTGTACCAATATCATTGAAAAGGATTTCATTCATTACTTCTGCTTTTAACATCACTTTTATCATCTGTAAAATTCTTCTGTCCTGTATTCCCATATGATATAGTGCTCCAAGTAGAATATTATGATTAACTGTATCAAAGAATTGTGTAACATCTCCTTCTATAACCCAGTTGTAACCTGTAGAATGTATTACATTACACACTCTTTCATATGCCTGGTGTGCATTTCTCAGTGGTCTAAAGCCATAGCTGTGGTCAAAGAACTGTGCTTCTAAGATTGGCTCTATTATATTACGGATACATTCTTGAACTATACGGTCAATGGTACAAGGAATTCCTAAAGGTCTGAGTTCTGTAGTGCCTGTTTTTGGTATATATACTCTCTTTATAAAATGTGGTATGTAGTGCTCAACTGCTTCTTTAATTCTTGTAATTACTTCATCATAATCCTGTTCAAGTATATCATCTCTCATTACTTCATCGTCTACTCCCGGAGTTCTACTGCCTCTATTGGCTTTGAGTTTATGTATAGCTGTGATGATATTGGTGTCACAAAAGGCTACCTCTTTTAAGTTTTTAAAGTTTACTAACTCATTTTTCATAAAACCTTCTCTTGCAATTTTATAAAAATCATCCTGTAGTTGTCTGAGTTCTTCTTCATCCATCGGAACTCGCAATTGTTGTTTCTTACACATAAAGAACCATCTCCTTTCTGTGCAAGATTGTAATCAGGTTTGCACATCGGCATCCTGCGAACAATTAATTAAACATACGTTATAACCCGGCTATGCCCCTTCGCTCCATTATCTTTCGATAACTTCATCACTACTATAGGCAGCTGACCCAGGAATTAAACGGTCATTTCCTACCGTTGAGGTCTCATCGCCTGCTTTACCAGGCTACACCTTTCCTGTCTCAATCGTTCCTTACACTTTAGCTTTACATATAATCCCTTAGGTTCACTCTGTGGGCCGTCTATCATTCTTTTCCCCTTTAGATGGATGGGGTCAGAACAAATATCCTTTACTGGATAAATGAAGATAATATTTAAGGGATAATATTACCCTCGATAGTGAGCACATTGGCTGTTAGAACTTCGTTTCGTGTCTAACGGCGGTTACGACCCGTACATTCAAGTGTTTGTCAGTGTTCATTCCAACACATACTAACCATAGGATTTTTATAGCCCCCCGACTACTTCACTAACCGCTTCACAGGTCTGCTTTTCGCCGACTTCACCGGGCTTCAAACCTCTTACGTTAAAGTCATAAGACGC
>JAKQEP010000167.1 GCA_029556475.1 Candidatus Atribacteria bacterium | reverse complement strand
TGCCACAGGGAATGGTATTGAATGAATTTTCTGATACCATACTGATGCCACGGTACAATCTGGCACAGAGTTCAACTGCTGGTTTAAAGTTTAAAGGTTTTGTAAAAGGAGTCGATTTTTCATTAAGCTATGTATGGGGATATGATGGTTTACCTTTCGCTACAAGGAACACCTTTATCCCTGTAGATGCTTTTGGCGGTATAAATATAAACTCTCAGCTTTCATTTTCGAGAACTCACATACTTGGTGTTGATATGGCAACAAGCATTGGCGGATTCGGATTATGGGCAGAAGCGGCTGCTTTTATACCAGACAAAAACGTAATAATGACAAATGATTTTTCAGCTTTTTATCCTGCTTCACCCATTCCCGTGACGGTGGATTCTTTGTTATTAGACTCTTCAGAACCATATGTGAGATTTGTGGTTGGCGGTGATTACAATTTCTCAGACGGTTCATACCTGAATTTTCAGTATATGCATGGTTTTATCAATGAACGGGGGCAGGGAAACCTTAACGACTATCTTTTTGTACGTTACGAGAAAAAGTTCCTTAATGAAAAACTTAGAATTGCACCTATTGGTGGAGGTTTTATTGTTACTGACTGGAATAAGATAAAAGATAATTATACACTTTTATTTGTCCCTGAAATTGCTTATCAGGCAACCGATAATATTGAAATGAGTCTTTCTGCTGCTATTATAGATGGTAAAGGAAGCGGAGTATTTGGGAAATTGAATGATTATGACATGTTGATGTTTAAGCTGAAATACAGCTTTTAGCTTTTCTTTCAGCTATTCTTAGAAAATTACCTTTAATTTAATTTATATCCTTAATCACTCGGTTAAACTGTATAATTGAATAAGGCAACGTAATGCAGCAAAAAATAGCAGAAATAAAAATTGCATTTGATAATATCTCAAAATATTTCTGGCGTCATAAGGAATATGTAAACAGGTTAAATGTATTTCCTGTTCCTGATGGTGATACAGGACTGAATATTGCTCTGACAATTCAGGGGGCGCTTGCAAACACTCCTGATAATCTCCCCGATAATATTTTGCCGGGAGAATTCCTGAAACTTATATCGGATAATATGCTTCTTAACAGCCGTGGATGCTCCGGCGTAATATTATCGCTTTTTTTTGAGGGCATGACTGAAGTTCTTGAAAATAATGATTTCTCAAGGGAAAATCTTCTGAAAGCTATTGAAAATGGATGTATAACTGCTTATAATGGAACAGAGAATCCCAGAGAAGGAACAATGCTTACTCTCATGTCGGAATTAAAAATGAAATATTCCGAAATAATAACGACAAAAGTGAATCCACTTGAATTAATTATAGATTGCATACCACACCTAAAGGAAACTCTCGATAAAACACCCGATATGCTTCCCATATTAAAGCAGGCAGGGGTTGTTGACTCAGGAGGCGCCGGATTCTTAATACTGCTTGAAGGCCTTGAAAGAGAATTCAATTCAAGAAAAACCCCTGAAACGCTCCCATTATCTGTTGCTTTGAAGATAAACAGTGTGCTTAAGGATCTTCTCGTTAAAAGATATTTGCGTAAAAAGTGAAGCGATACAGGAACTCTTGTTCAGAGTCTTGGCGCCGGTAATATTTCAAATACGAGGCTTCATAATATAGTTCATAATGTGCAGCAGTACCTTAAAAACAGAACCCATAATCATAATAACAAATATCCTACCAGAGAAGCCCTTAAAAAAGATACGAAGGAATTTGAGTCTTCATGGAATCCGGATATCAGGTACAGGTATTGCACGGAACTGACTGTGAGTTCAGATAAGGATATTGACAGCCAGGCTCTTAAGGAACAAATTATTAACTATGGCGACAGTCTTATAATTTCAGGCAGGGGTAACACATATAAAATACATATCCATACTAATAAACCTGATTCAGTAATTAAAAATATATATCTTTTCGGAAATATAATATTAAGGAAAGTGGATGACATGAAAAAACAACACCGGAACTTTATAAGTTATGACTCTATTGAATATGAAAAAGAGCAAAGTATTTTCTGTATCGTTTCGGGCGAAGGCTTTAAAAAAATCCTTCAAAGTCTCGGCGCTGATTACGTGTATGATTACGGGAAACAAAAACCATCTGTCAAAAAGCTTGTTGATCTTCTTAACAGTCTGAAATCAAAAAATATAATTGCAGCTCCCGATGACGGGGATATTCTGATGTCGCTGAAATATGCAGCTTCTCTTTGTAAAGCAAATGTATTCATTGTCGAATCAAAAAACGCCATATCACTTATCAGCCTCCTTATGGGAAAGACAAATGAAATAAATAAAACAAATTTTCTTTTCAGGGACAGGATAAACAATATAAAGCATTTCATGATATCAAAGTCTGCAAAAGA
>JAKQEP010000038.1 GCA_029556475.1 Candidatus Atribacteria bacterium | reverse complement strand
TTTCTGCCATAAATTTTCCTCCTTTTTTATTAACAATAAAAATTATTCCTGAATTGTATTACTCTCAAGATGTGTTTACACATTGCCGTTCTTTCCTATCGAGATAGGATACTATATTAACCAAGTTCCGGTAAAGCGAATTTACGTGTGCCATCTAAGAATTTCTGGTAAGGGATCTTTCCCTTCAGCCGGTAACCCTGATTCGTTCTTTTAAAATTGTAATAGAAGATAAACTGATCCAGATCATCCTGTAGCTCATCCAAAGAGGTATAGACTCTCTTTATCATGGCAATCTGGTAGAATTCTTCTAGAAGTGTTCTGTTAAATCTTTCTACCATACCGTTACTCTTCGGACATCGGGGCTTGACTCTGGTATGTCTAATGCCACAGGAAGCCAGGAAGTTCTCATAATCATGATTGCCATTCTCCCAGTGAGTGGTGTACTCTTTGCCGTTGTCCGTTAGGATGCGATCCAGTGGAATGTGAAACATGCCATACCCTGGAATTGCTTTAGTCTTGACAAAGTCAATGGCACTATCTGCTTTCTTATTCAGATAGACCTTGGCAAAGCCAAAATTACTGTAGGCATCAATCCCCGCCTGCTGGTAGATTCTGCCCAAGCCCTTAATGGTGCCTACATAGAAGGTATCCTGGCAAAAGAGGTATCCGGGATAATAGGCCATAATATGGGTCTCTTTTCTCTTCTCTACCTCTCTAAGATATCTTTCAGTAATAACTGGATTATCCGAATGCTCCTGGGCATAGAAGAGTCTAACCAGACGGTGGTTTAATCCTTTTCTCTTTAAGACATTATAGATGCCACTAGGACTGATGATAAGACCTCCTATGGCAAGCTCATTGGCAATTCTCCCAGGCCCGTGTGTTGGATAGTTCACTATGTAATTGTAAATGATCTGTTCTTTATCCGGTTTAATCTGGTTGGGCATCTTGGGTTTAGACCTTTTACGGTTAAGTAAACCCGGATAACCTAACCTGTTGAATCTCTTTAGCCACTTATAGTAGACGGTTCTAGAAAGATTAAAGATTCTACAGGTATCAGCAATATTCTTGTTTTTATATGCATGTTGGGAGTACACTATACTTGTAATTAGCAATAAAATCATCTGTGGTCATGTGTGCTGTTCTCCTTCCTATTTAGAATTTGTTTTATCAATTACATTCTATAGGAAAGATGGCATGCATGACCAATTTTTTTAAGCTAATTTAATCTAAAGTGTAAACACAACTTGAAAATAGTACATCTTAATTTAATTCTAAAACCAAAAACCATAAACCAAAAACTTTAATTATTGAGGTGAAATTATATGTTTTTAAAAACTAAGAAGAATTGTTCTGTTTTTTTTGCTGTTATATTTTTTTTATCCCTTATCTTACCACAAATTGCTTTGGCTCAAAACTCATCAGAAATAGCTATTATTGAGGATTTGAGTCAGATTGAAATGCTAATCTATGGGGAAGTTAAAGAAGGTGGCTTACTTATCAGGGTAGAGACACTGGAAAAAGAACTGGTAGGTAGAACGCTTCCAGGTATTTTGAAAGACAGGGTAAAGCAGTTAAAAGATTTTATTGTTACAGGTACACCGGAAGAACCATCATTATCCTTTAAAATAAATTCAGCCCAGCGAACTTTACAGGATGGGGTTAGCGATGAGCCGCTTTTACCCAAAATAGAGGAATTGGAATTAATAATATTTGGAGAGCTTTCAGATGATGTTCTGGCAATGAGGGCTGAAAAAATATTTACAGTTTGCTTCCCTGAAGGAAGGCCCAGCACTCAGGAGGTAATGGTTCCTGCCGGGACCATGATACCAGTAGTTTTGTTACAAAAAATTAGTTCCAAAAAAAGTCATAGCGGTGATATATTTGAATATAAAGTTGCTGAAGATATTGCCTATGCCGGTTCTGTTATTATCCCGAAAGATACTATTGCCAGAGGTGAGGTGTTGAAAGCAAAAAAAGCCTCTGTATTATTGAAAAAAGGAGAATTACAGCTCGATTTTAAGACTATTGAAGCTATTGATGGTACCAATATTAGATTGGTTATTGGTGAGGCATCAGAGGAAGAAAATACGAGACTTGGTGTTGCCATTGGAGCAGGTATTGCTGGATTGATTATCCTTAGTAATCCCATAGGTTTAGCAGCCGGAGCTTTAATTCCCGGTAAAAACGTAACATTCAAAGAAGGAACAAAAATATATTTAGAAGTTGCCAGAGATACCAAGATAATCTCTTTAACACGATAAATCCCTGTTCAGTTTAAAATAGAATGAGACGATTTTATCTTAATGTAATTATATGTGAAATATAATAAAACTACAACTTCAAGAAATTCTTAAAGTTGATATATCAATATTCAAATATGGTAAAGGAGGAATTGGAAGGGGAAACCTGAACATTCTGATTAATACGTAATGAAACAATCCATTGACTGATAAATTGATAGGCTTCATGCAGGGAAATTTTATCATCATGATTAAAGTCAGCCGCAATATTATAAGTTAAAGAACATCCCTCATACAAGGCCTGGGTGAAAACACCGAAGGGTTCACTATTGGGTGGATTGAGTTCATAGCTAGATTGAAACCAATGACTTGAAGTTAATACCAGGTATTCGCTAGAGGTGAGAGGTTCTTTTGAAATAATACTATCAGTAAAAGCACTGATGATATTATCATTGAATTGATTTAAATAATTATTACTTTCGAGCATATTGAACTCTATTGCTGAACCGCTTTTGCCTATAAAACCACCTGAATGGCAGGAATCTATAAGAACAACCTTTTTCCCCGGAATGGTGCTTAAAACTGATTCTAATTCGTTAACGCTAATGGCGGTAGATACATTTCCGTTGAAATCAACCGGACATAGGTAAGAAGTTTGATTTAACAAAGCACCATGTCCACTAAAATAAAAATAGGAAATATCATTCTCCTTACTCCCGAAAAAAGTATTTCTTATCTTATTTAATATATTATTCTTTGTTGCCTGATGTTCAACTAAAGTATCTATTTTGAAAAATGGAACATTATTGAATCCAAAGCGGTAATCCCTATACATATTAGTAATTTTATTAACATCGTAAGGTGGGGCTAACAAATCTCCTTCCGGACCATAAATTATATAATCACCTATTCCTATTGATAAAGACCGGTAAACAGGGGACTCAACAGCTACCTTGCCAACCTCAACGGTTAAGGTGTCAGTTCTTGTAATTCCTTCTTCAGAATAAGAAACTGTGACCAAGGAAGTACCTTCAGCAATGCCGGTGATTTCTCCTGAATTGCTGATATTAATTATGGGATTATCAATATTAAAATTACAAAGATAGGGACTAATTATCCGGTTTGTCCCATTATCATAATAGGCAGTAATAGAAGATATAGTCTTAGATTCCCCAATATCAAGAGACATTTCTTTTGGTAAAACATTTATACTGCGCAGATTTCCCATTCCCTGTGGATTTTTGTAAACATTAACCAGAATACTATCGCTTTTAGTCGTTCCGGATTCATTATAATCAATCCAAATTGTAGTCTGACCTTCAGAAAGGGCAATAATTTTGCCATCGACCATAATATCGGCTACATCTGGTCTGCTACTGGATAAATTACATTGATAAGCAGAAAGGGTTTTTGCAGTGCCATCAGCATAATAGGCAGTTATTGAATCAATATAAATCCAATCACCAATTAGCATTTCAATAATTTCAGGCCTTACTACAATCATTAAAAGATTTTTTTCAGGGGAAGGAATATATGGGTTAGGAGTTAATGCTATGTTTAATTGTGTGGTTTGATATGGATATATCTGCACAAAATCATTGCTATTCAAATAACCATCCATTTTTAGGGTAATCAGATGGCTGCCAGCATAAATGTTTTTTAGAAGTCCAGGGGTTTTATAACCTGTATTAGTTCCGTCTAAATAGATATAGGCATTAGTTGGTTCAGAGTAAACCTGAATACTTCCATATCCTGACCCATTAACCGGAGGCATTGGCATTATTGTACAGGCATTAATTAAAAAAATTAAAAAAAGTATTAAAATAAATAATTTTAAAGTATTTAATAATTTTTTCATAAAAATCCTATAAAAATGTTGCCAAAAAAATATTTACATCCCACCTGAAGTGTTAGGTGGGATGTATTGTGTTGGCATAGATATTTAAAATAATCCCAATATTGAATTTAATTTATATTTAATAATGGCTATTTTTAAAAATAATCAAAAGTGATATTGGTATAGGGAGGATAAAAGAATACAGTATGGCTAACCCATCCCAACTCATCTTCTAATCGGATTGCGGCACCAGCAGGAACGCCACTAATATTTGCTGCACCATATGGCAGTAAATATGCTCCCGATGGTACTCCATTGACAACAACATTGCCATAACATAATTGACAACCAGAAATGACTTTAATAGTATAAGTAGTAGGCGTTGGAGGACCCGGTGGTGGTTGCGGTGCAGGGGCACAACCAGTTAATAAAACAATAAAACCAATAATTAATACCAGGAAAAATATTTTTTTATTCATTTTTTACACCTCTAATAATATTTATTATTTATTTTTAATACTTTTAGTGTTATTTTTTTTAAAATTAGAAAAAATGAAAAGATTAATAAATATGTAACTTTTTAATGCTTTTCTTATATTACCCCCCCCCTTTTTTTTATTTTAGAGCAAAACTTGTACTCACAACGAACAATAAAAAAATTATTTAAATAATGAATCTTTTGCTCTTGCGATAATATTTATTCTTTAATAATAGGTATTTCTTAAATGCGTATCTACATTTTTCGTTATTGTTTATTACATGAGATATTTGACTGATAAGCTAATTTAAAAAAATCATTTAGTGCTTATATCAACTTTATTGTATCCACTATGTATCTCTTGAAACTTTTTGCCGTATCGTTTTGTGAAGGAAGTATCATAAGCTTCAAAAAGATGGTAACCTTCATCAATGGTGTGGAGTGTTAATTTTCCCGAATCACTGGTAACCCCGGCATATTCCCCATCTACATATATTTCGTAAACCCAATTATCGTTAACAATTTTGATTTCAACAATTGGGTACACAGATGGTGGTAAAAATACGATACAGCCAGTTAAGAAGAGTGTTAGAGTGGCAATTGTAAGGAGTGTTATAAAAATTTTAATATATTTTTTCTTAGGCATAATATTTTCCTCTACATACATTCTCATTTTAATAAATTATATGTCAAATCCTGCATTTATTCAATGGACCAATCACTAAAAATATATACAACAATCTTAATAAATCTTAAAGTCAAGCCCTTTTAGTGTATACTCACAGATTTCTTTTTAGAGGTATAGATTTCTATATCATTATTCCCTATATAAATTGTTTTGTTAACCCATCCATCCCGTGAAAAATCAGTTCTTATGGCATAAAAGGAATGGTACCCTATCGGTATATAATCAAAAACGCCTATTCCGTTATAATCAGTTGTTCCCAGGCGTAAGCCAGAGAAATCATCACCATCCATATAAACTACATATCTATTGTAGTCATTTTTAATTATAACCCTGACTGTACCCGTATCAAAACAGCCGGTTAATCCAATGGATAGGATGGAAGTAATTAATAATAATAGAATGATGTTTTTAAGACTGATTCTTTTCATATTGTATTTTTCTCCTTTATTTAAGAATATTATTGACTTTGTCTAATATTTTTTGCCTTTAAAAAATGTTATTTTTATTATATCATCAAAACTTCAATATCTTTACTTTTTTTATAAATTTTAATAAGTCAATTCAATAAAAGTCTCGCATTTCTACTAACGATTTAAACTTTTTGTAAAATACCTTCTTATTCTTTCAAATATACTCTATATCATTGCTTTTGGTATTTCATTTATTCTAAAAACCAAAAACCATTAAACCCTTACACTATTACCCACATCTTATAACCAAAAACCTCCCTCAATTATGCCTACAATGTTTTAACTAAAAACTATAAACTAATAACACCCTCCATTTATACCCACACTCTTTGTCTTTGCATCTTTACCAAATACTATATACCAGCTACTAACGACTTGTACAATACACCAACGACTTCTTTCACTTCTACCCCCATTTTTGATTTAACAAAAAATATCTCTTTTTAACTGGTTTATGTTACAATATATTTTGAAATAGAAAAAAAACAAGTCAGCAGGCAGGCTGAAAATATTACTTTTTATTGTTTGTGTATAATTAACCATATTTAGCTAAACAAAAGGCAATAACCTGCAGAAATTAAAACATCAAAGTGGGATTAAGATAAATATATATGAAGAAAACAAAATTATTTCCATTCATTATAGTTGTTTTAGCTATAGGAGCATATCTCTTTTATCATTTTTATTACCATAACTTTTCAAAAGATAAAACCCCATCAGAAGATGTTATTGACCAGGTCGTGGATGACATTATAATTCACGAACCTCCTGTTCGCATTGAACAAGGAGAGGTTTTGGGTATTAAGGACGAAAAGAAAGAATGGTTAATCGAAGCTGACAGTATTTCTATTGCCCAGGACCGCGAAAGCACTTTATTTGAAAATATTAAGCAGATGATTATATTTAAAGATGAGGAACCGCATTTGACCATTTCAGCTAAGAGATGTATAGCCAATATGAATAGTAAAGATATGGAATTGAATGGTAATGTGATAATATCTAAAGGAGATGGAGATTCACTGAGTGGGGAAAGAATATTCTGGCATTCTGAAGAAGAGAGATTATTGAGCAATGAACAGGTAGAATTGCATATTGATGATAATTATATCGTAGCAGGTAGTTTTTCTACCAATATGGAGATGACCCAATTAGAACTTTACAATGGGGTAAAAGTTATTATGAAATTATAACCAATATGAGCCCTACAATAAATCATAAAGGAAGGAAGGTTTTTACAATAATATGAGAAAGTTATTGATAGCAGGCCTAATAGTTTTACTGATAAGCAGTCTAACCATTCTTTTAGCGGCACAGGAACAATCCCAGGAAGAAGGAATTACTCTCCAGGAAAATAATGAGCAGAAAGAATCAGAAGTGGAATTAACCGCAGATCTGGTTAACTATGATAAAGATAAAGATTTGATGGTCTTTACCGGTAATGTAATTATTATTCAGGAAAAAACAACTCTTACTGCAGGAGTAGCCTCCTTTAATGTTAATACCAAAATAGGACAGATTTCAGAAAATGTAAAACTTGTCAAAGAGGATATATCTATTACCGGTGAGAAACTGGAGGCTTTTTTAAATGACAAACGCTATATCTTTGAAAATGAGGTAGAACTGATACAGGAAAGAGAGAATGAACAGGGGGAGCCGGATAACATCACCTGGCAATGCCAGAAGCTGGAGATTTTCACGGAAACCAA
This sequence comes from Candidatus Atribacteria bacterium, assembly GCA_029556475.1. GTDB lineage: Bacteria > Atribacterota > Phoenicimicrobiia > Phoenicimicrobiales > Stramentimicrobiaceae > Stramentimicrobium. The sequence continues at coordinate 4,157 of JAKQEP010000038.1, read as the reverse complement.
GAATATGACCGCTACAGGAGAAGTAATTATAACCAAAAAAGACTATACTATATCAGCCCGGGAAGCGATTTATAATGATGAGGAAGATAAGATTTCACTGACCGGTGGAGTGAAGATTGAGGAGATTGAAAATAATAGGAAAATCTCCGGCGATGTAGCTGTTTTTTATATCGGTGATGATAGGTTGGAAGTAAGTGGGAATGTCAGAAGCAGTATCATCCTGGATTAAAGAGAAATGGTGATTTATTATGTGGAGTAAATTCAATAGAGGTAAAGATAAAAATAACAATCAACCTTTTTTTAGGTTTAATAGATTGAGCCTTGGTTTCCTTTTAATTATCGTTCTTATTGTCCTTCTTATAACGGGATGTGCCCGTTGGCCTGATGGAGGGGGTGGAGATAAGAAAAAATTACTAATTATCAGAGTGGAACTAGGTGAGAATGGCAAAATAAATACCGATCTTGGAAAATACTACCTCGTTTTTAACACTGATAGCAGTGCAACTCAACCGCCATCCGGGTATATAGAAGAATGGGAAAAAGGATACCATTATATTAAGCTGGATAATATGGGATTTTGTTTTGGTAAATGGGGTAGTGTTTGCCAATATACCAGTATTGGTGACAAGGGAGAAAAATATTTCAGCATAAACATTAACCTGGATTCTTTGGGTAATCCGAAAAAAATCTTTATGAATGTTTTAACTACTGATAACAAAGATAAAAGCTATGATTCTATGAATAACCCTTTAGATTTGACTATTGATGCCAGTATAACAAACTTTAGTAAAATTGTTCAGGACTTTACCGGTGATTCTGAAGGTGGTCCTGATTTCGATATCTCCAAAGTTTCCCTTTCCCTTGTGTCACAGGGTTAGCTGCCGATGGTGAAGGATTCGGTGGGGAAGGCATTGATTCTAAAGTCAACCCAGACCGATTTAGTGGATTGACGGTAATTGATACTAATCTCTCTGCAATGCAGATCTCTGACTACACTTATTACACTATTCTTTATATCAAGTTTATCAAAGTAAAGAGAACCGCTGTAAGTTAATCTCCAGTCATCACTTAATTTTAAAGACATTTTAGCATCTACTCGTTTATTCCAGCTCTTTTTATTCAAATCATAATAGGTATTTAGATTAATATTATAATCATCTTTTGGCTTCCATTGTACTCTGGCACCTAAGCTACCAAAAGATTCGCTAACAAAGTTGTAATTTGTAGAAAGATTAATCTGCAAATTATCCCTTGGTTTTAAAACAATACTGGCACTGGCAGATTCGGTTAGAGGGCTTAATGCATCAAAATTAAAGGGAGTAGGTCCTTCAGACATATAGTAATTATAGGAAAAATTACCAGAAAATCCAGGTTGAAATCCTACCTTTAAATCCAATTTTCCACCCAGCATATAACGTGCCTCACCAGTTAAATATACATCCTGTCGATAGATGCCTGATGCATTTAAACTAATATTATCAGTAATCTTAAAAGGTCTGTTGACATTGATAATGTATTCTCCTCTAATATTTTCCTGGTCTGTTGCACTCTCATAAAATCTGCCCAGTGAAGCATTGATGCTGTAATTTATGCTGGTATCAAATAGTTTGGTACTGCTTTTATTGAATACCAATTCCGGTAATCTATCCAGGGTGCCTGGTTTATTCAAGCTAATTCCATCAGGATTTCCCCATAAATTTAAATCAATTAATTTTTCGGTTATCAGGTTAAGACTATAACCCTGTCCTGTATAGGATAGTTGCCATTGTGGGCGCAACCAGTGGTCAATCTGCTTTCCTGTGGAATCCTGTGATGAGTATAGTAAAACCAGGTTTGAGCTTAAATCATCTGAAATAGTATGGTCATAGACCATCTTGATATTCCCGCTACTATTTACATTGCTTTCCTTTACATTGAAATTATATTTTCCAGTTACAGTAAGCAGAGAATCTTCCCATTTTTTATAAATATAAAAGTCAGGTTTTATAGAATGGCTTGTGCTTCTTATAGAGTCAGGATTAATACTGCTGCTATAGGATACATTTGCTTTCAACCTTAAATCATTTTCGAAATTTTGCCAGTAATTGATATTGGCATCTACATCGTAGATATTGACCGCTTTTCTTTTTAAGGCATAAAGATAAAGAACCACTTCACCATCATCCACTCTCTCTTCGCCCAATTCAAAGGTGTGCTCAATTCCGGCTGCCAGACCTTTTTGTTCCATCAGATCAATATAAACACTGCCATAAGAGGAGGCATCTTTAACATAATTAATTCTATTTTTTAAAAACCATCCCTCACTACTGTTCCGTCCTATATCCGGTATATAGGGAAGCTGGTTTTTTCCTCTTAGAAAGATTAAAAAAGAGGGAAGGGTAAACATCTTCTTTTTCCCTTCATACCAGGAAACCTTCTTAGCAACTATTTTATCATCGATATAGATAATAATCTGTTCTGCCTCGATATGCCAGTGCGGTTCTTCCAGGTCACAGGTGGTAAAAAACCCACTTGATATTTCAATAGTATCTGGAAAATTTTCCATTTTTCCACCCTTATAATAGACCAACCCTCTCACATTTTCTCCTGAAGTTTCACCGGAGAAACCTTCCATAGTGAATCTGTCAGTTTTCCAATTATAATTTAAGTGCTGGCAGGAATAGCTTTCCTCCCCAATATTAAATAATACTTTTTCTTTGGCGATTAACTCATTTCGGTCTAAAATCACCTGAAGATAATTTGCTTGAAGACTGATATCTTTATAGATAAGCTTGACATTTTCTTGAGCGACAATCACATCCTCATCATCAATAACCTGGTAACTAACCATACCGGCATCAATGCTCAATCTTCCCTCTACATATTCTTCTTCCTCTTCAGGCACAATTTCTTCGGCAGCCTCTTGAAATACAAAAAGTCCGCCGGTGATAGATTCAGCAATAACCTGATTGCCTGACCCATAACCGGTAATTTTCAATTGCCACTGATAGCGGTGTTTTTTCTGCAAAGGTTTATCTGCCTCATCTATCTTGAAGTTAAGCTGGCTGGAGTTTATGTCTTCTAAGGGGATTCGCCATATCTCTTCCTCCTCAGTTAAATCATAGACTACAAATTCTCCTTCGGCAGAGAAAATAACATTTTTAAAAGGAAATGCGGTTATTACAATTGTTTGCCATCGGAATTCAGGCTCTTCTTCTGACACAATTTCATTGTTAACAGGGAATAGGGCAGGGCAGGAGGGTAGCCAGAAATCAACATCCACCTGTTCGGTTCTTGCCACCAGCTCCCCGAAAAAATACCCCTCTATATAATAACTATAACTGTTTTTGTCCAGCACATCCTCATCTGTCCAGGAAAGCTGAAATCCCTCATCTTTATAATCTGCTTTTACCTGTTCAAAGTCACCCCCATTGATACTTTTGAAAATTCTGTATTCATCAGCCATTTCCAGCTGAAAGGGGGACCAGAACAATTTAATCTCATATTCAGTAAATCCTTCCCAGAACCTGGTAATGGCATTGGCTTCAATCTGTTTGTCAAATAAAAAATCTGTTTGAGCATTAGCTACATTGTTCATCAGGGGACTGAAGAAAAGAGACAAAGCGAATATGCTTGTTAAAAAGAAAGTTGACAAGCCTAAAAAATGATTTAAAACTGTTTCTTTTCGTAAATTTCGGATATTCTGTTTCTTTATTTCTTTCTCTGTTCTATTCAGCATATTTCTATTATATTATCTCATCTCAGTTTTTAACAATGTTATTCTAAAATAACCATAATATTAATATAGTTTCTTTAATTATCACAAGCCAAATTTTGTAAGGTATACCTTTACAATTTCTATCCATTATTTTCGTTAAATACCTTTGTCATTGTAAGTCATTTCTTTTCTTATGCTGTCATTGTGAGCTGGCTTCAGCCAGCGTGGCAATCAAATTCTTTTTAGCCATCTTCATCCGTCATTGCGAGGAACGAAGTGACGAAGCAATCTCATCCATTTATACCCACATCTTTGTATTTTTACTAAATAACTATTAGCTCATATGCCACCAGGTCTATGTTACTATAATATCATAGAACGAAGGAGGTTATATGAGATGACAGTATGTATCGATAATCATTTACTCAAATCACCAGAGGGTTGCTTCAAACGTGATATC
>JAKQEP010000031.1 GCA_029556475.1 Candidatus Atribacteria bacterium | reverse complement strand
CGGGATAATACCCGGTATATCAAAGAACATCGTTCCATACATCCTATGTATGTAAAAAGTACGTAAAAAGTACTTGACAAGGTCATAGTGTTCGCAGTGCGCCGGGGGGAAGAGAATGAACTATTATACCAACTATAATACCAATAGCTAATGCTATAAGAACCCTTGCCGCCAACCCCATTTTTTTCTTTTCCATTGAAAAGACCTCCTTATATTTTTATATTTTTTTATACCAACCAGTTCTTGTTCTTTTATTATAGATAATTTATTCTATTTAGTCAATTCAATGGATATTCAGGTTTTATGCCAGTAACTTGTTGAAAATATCTTGACAAATATGTTAAAATGCAATATTATTTTTCATTGGAATGATAAGGAAGGAGCTGAAAAGAAATATGCCGACCTATGAATATCAATGTAAGAAATGTAATTGTACTTTTGAAAAGTTTCAACCTATTACTGCACCACCCTTAAAGTATTGCCCTAAATGTAATGGTGAAGTATATCGGTTAATCAGTAAAAATGGTAATTTCATTTTAAAAGGAAGCGGCTATTATAGCACAGATAATAGAAAGAGTAACCTGCCTAAAGAGAGATTGAGCAGTAGTAGTGATAAGGTAAGTAAGAAAGATTCGGATAATTCCGGTTGCAATCTGAAAGCTAATGAGGGGAAAGCTAAAAAAGAATCTGCCAGTGTGAAATAAAAAACTTGAGCCTGTATTCCGGCTCCATTCTTTAATAAAATTAAAGGATGATTAAATACATAAAAACCACACCTTTACCCGGTGTGGTTTTTTTATATGAATATCTCTCCCTATTTTTAACAAAGAACATATTCAAGATGGAAAATCTATTCTGGTATTGCTTTTTACAAATGCACTAAAGAGGATTTTCTTCTTTTTTCTTTTTTTCTAATACTTTCTCTGAAAAGTTTTCTAAATCAATTATGTAGCGTTGTACCTGACCCTCTCCTACCTTTTCTACCTCATCATAAGCAGATACCATAAAGGTAAGACGATTTTTAAAAACCTCTACCAGCTCTGCCTGAGCAGTAACCGTCATTCCCTCAGGTGTAGGAGCCATATGCTTGATAATTATTGAAGTTGCCACAGTGATATACCCCGGGGGTAAATATTTTTGCACTGCATCAATTGCGGCATTGTCCATCAGAGAAACGAGCATAGGTGTAGCAAATGAGGGGGGCATAGGGTGATAAAACCTTTCTGCCATATTATCCGGGCCAACCAACACCTGAGCAACACCTTTCAGACCTTTTTCTAAATTAAATTCTACCATTTTGACCTCCTTACTATTTTATAAAATATAAAGGTGTAACTTTTCGGAAAGCCTCCTGATTTATACATTCATTCTATATTTATTATATCAAAGATTTTACTTTCGATTAAACAAAATTAAAGTGGGAATAATTATTCTTAAACTTTTACCCTATTGACAAAGCGATAAATAAGCAAATCAGCCGGGATGTTATCCTTGATGTTGGGCAATCTGTACCACTTTCCGCCGGACAAATACATAAATAAGATAAGAATAAATGACTATAGTAATGGGTACACTTATCAATCTGGGAACTAAGAGGATTTGCCAGGGAATAGCAAAGATAATATGAAGACTGTAAGATATTAAAAATAACTCGGTAAGGGCAACAGTTATTCCCACCGGGATAATAATACTTATGATATGGTCTTCATTGCCTCTCATAATACGGAACAGAACAACTGGTAGAATACCACATAGAGCGGAAATAATGGTGAAATGTGGAAGATAGGGCCCAATGGGCTGGATAATATAGCCCAGAAAATCTGAAATAGCACCAACCAGGCCGCCGTAGAGCGGACCAAGTATAAAGCTTCCCAGAATAATGGGTAATTTTCCAAAACCAATCCGTATTCCCTCTACTCCACCCACAGCAATTCTGATACTTGCCATACGGGAGAGTACTATACTCATAGCAATCAATAAACTGACCTGGGCAATATTTCGTGTTGAGATATTCATAATGTTTTCATCCTTTTCATATTTCATAAACAGCTTTAACATAGTGAAATATTTCTATTTTACAGTATTATAGAAATCTTTTTGTGTGATGTTTCGGGCTTTTGATTACCCTCGTTTATCACCATTATCTTATTTCTCATTCCTGTTGGTTACCTGTTGGAAGAAACGCAGAAAATTTTTCCCCATAATTTTGTTAACATCTTCCCGGGAGTAGCCTTTTTCAGTTAATTTTTCTCCAATAGTAAAGACTTTGTCCGCTCCTTCCAGACCTTCCGGTAAAATCCGACATCCGTCAAAATCAGAACCCAGTCCCACGAAATCGACTCCCACCAGGTTTACCAGATAATCGATATGGGTGAGAATATCATCCATGGTGGCCTTTCTTTTTTTTCTGATTAGAAAATCGGAAACATAGGTCACACAGATAAGGCCTCCCTTTTCAGCTATTGCCTTTATCTGTTCATTTTTCAGGTTACGTCGATGTGGACAGATTTGATAGCAATTGGAATGGGAAGCCATAATGGGCTGAGAGGAGTTTTTTAATACACTCCAAAATCCCGATGGAGAAATGTGAGAAACATCTATTATCATCCCCAGTTGATTCATCTCTTTTACTACTTGTTTACCAAAGTAGGTGAGACCTCTTTTGGAATCCGGGTAAGCACTTCCGTCAGCAATATCATTACTTTGATTCCAGGTTAGAGTTAATATTCTTACTCCCAGACGATAAAAATTTCTTAAATGGTATAGTTTCCCTTCTAATGCTTCCCCTCCTTCAATAGCCAGTATAGCAGCTATCTTGTTGCTAGATACAATCTTTTCTATATCACTAAAGGAGGCAGCCAGTTCAATTTTATCATTATTTTTTTGCAATTCTAACAATAAACAATCAATCAATTGTAAGGCTCTGGACAGGGAACGGTAAGGTTTATATTGCTTTTCAATATAGGCGGCAAATACCTGCACATCAACTTTACCTCTTTTCAATCGCGGGATGTCGAGATGCCCTGAAGTGGAGAGCTCAGCAAGTTCTCTTCTTTTTTTAGCCAGATCCAGCACTGTATCACAGTGCGCATCACATATTAGGTTATCTCTCATTATCATTATAGTAAGAATCCAATTCAAAATATTTTAAAACTTTAAACAGAAATAGCAAATTATAAAGACTGAATTAAAAAATAGCCATATATTTTTGTTTATTGTTCAATTTCATAGTTGGGGGCTTCTTTGGTGATGATAATATCATGGGGATGACTTTCCCTTAAACCGGCATTGGTAATTTTGATTAAGCGGCTTTTTTCCTGCAGTTCTTCAATATTGGCTGCACCACAGTATGACATACCGGCTCTCACTCCACCCATCAACTGATAAACACAACTGGAGAGTGAACCTTTATAAGGTATCCTCCCTTCAATTCCCTCTGGAACAAGCTTGCTGGTCTCATTTTCTTCCTGGAAATAACGGTCCCTGCTACCCTCTTTCATAGCACCGATTGAACCCATTCCCCGGTATTCTTTATAACTTCTACCCTTATAGAGCACTACTTCTCCCGGACTCTCCTCCGTACCGGCAAAAAGACTGCCAATCATAATTGAATCAGCACCAACGACCAGGGCTTTGCAGATATCGCCTGAGTAACGGATTCCACCATCGGCAATAAGGGGTACGCCTTTTTCACGACAGGCTCTGGCACATTCCTTGATGGCATAAATTTGGGGAACACCAACACCGGTAACAATTCTGGTGGTACAGATAGAGCCAGGTCCGATACCTACTTTAATGGCATCAACACCCGCTGCAATTAATCTTCTGGCACCTTCATAGGTAGCCACATTACCACCAATCAATTCTATATCAAATCTTTTCTTTATTTCTGTAATAATATTGAGCACTCTCTCTGAATCAGCATGGGCAGTATCAACCACCACCACATCACCATGTGCATTGATAATTGCCTCTACCCGTTGAAGGGCTTCAGAGGAAACACCTACTGCAGCACCTACCCTTAAACGCCCGTTGTCATCTTTACAGGCATCGGGGTATTGTCTGGCTTTTTCGATATCTTTAATAGTAATCAAACCTTTTAAGATATAGTCATCATCTACCAGGGGTAATTTTTCAATACGGTTCTGGTGTAAAATTTTTTTTGCCTCTTCCAGCGTTGTCCCCACTCTGCCAGTAATGAGGGGCTCTTTGGTCATTACTTCACTTATAGGAATGTTTTCATCTTCTAAAAAGCGAATATCCCTGTTGGTCAGTATACCAACTAATCTTTTATCATAATTTACTATGGGAATTCCGGAGATATGATAATGTCTCATCAACTCCAGGGCATCTTTAATTTTTTTGTCTTCAGTTAAAACTATGGGCTCCACAATTATTCCACTCTCAGAGCGCTTTACCCTATCAATCTCCCGTACCTGTTCCTGAATGGTCATATTTTTGTGAATTATCCCTATTCCTCCTTCCCGGGCCATCGCTATTGCCAGTCTTGATTCGGTTACCCTATCCATAGCAGCGCTCACCAGAGGAATGTTAAGACTTATATTTCTGGATAGGCGGGTACGTAAATCAACTTCTTTTGGAATTAATTTAGAATTTTGAGGAACCAGTAAGACATCATCAAAGGTCAGTCCGTCTTCATTTATTAACTTATTTTCCCACATAAAAACCACCTCTTTCCCTTCCCCCTTATTAAACTCTTAAATATAAATATTAAATATAATTCTTTTCTAAAAGGGCGATAAAACTTTAAACAATCTTATCTGTTCTTAAATTAGATGTCAAACTAAAAATATTCGGATTTTTTAATACTTTCAGACAATTATCCGGCTATACTCATTAAGTGTTTAAATCGTGTATTATTTTCAACCCTTTCAGGGTAAGCAAAAGATCTACCCTATCAAATAATGAGGCATCTTTGCTCATCAGTTCAGCATACCCTCCGGTGGCAATAACTTTGGGATGCCCCTTTAATTCCTGTTTAAAGCGTTCAATCAATTCTCTGGTCAATCCCAGATGACCAAAATAGACACCGGATTGAACAGCTTGTACTGTATTGCGGCAGATAGCATATTCGCATTTTTTTAATTCCACTTTAGGTAGTTTGGAAGTTTTCTCAAATAAGGCATTGCTGGACAATTCCAGACCAGGAGCTATTGCCCCGCCAATATAGTTACCCTCTCTATCTAAGGCACAGAAAGTAGTAGCAGTCCCAAAATCAATAATAATAGCCGGGCTTCCATAAAGGGTATGGACTGCTGCAGCATTTACTATCCTATCGGCACCAACCTCTTCCGGATAATCGGTCTTTATTTTGATATTCAGTTTAATTTTGGAATTAACCAGCAATGGTTCTGCCTGACAGTATTCACGGAACATCTTCTTTAAGATCCATATTAAGGGAGGAACAACGCTTGATATTATCACTGCCTTAATATCAGCAAAGGAGAGCGCCTCATCAGCCAATAAATTTTTAATAAGCATAGCAAATTCATCTTCAGTTTTCCTCAGATCAGTGGCTATGCGCCAGTGATTTTTTAATTTATCCCCATCGAATACCCCAATTACGGTATGAGTATTTCCCGCATCTAATACCAGTAACATTGTATCTTTACCTCCCATATCATAGTATTCCTTTATCTCTCCGGTTTAATAACTATCTGATATTCCTTCAATTTTAAAATTAGATTTCTTCTGCTCATCCCTAAGTGTTGCGCTGTTCTGGTTCTGTTACCATTATTTTGAAGAAGAGTCTTCTTAATCATCTCTCTTTCCATCTCTTTCAGGGTGCCGGCTTTAGGGCTGGCATTTTTTTGCTCTAAAAAGAAGAGTAATTCTTTTTCTATGGTATTACTATTACACATTATTGTTGCTCTTTCAATAATGTTTTCCAGTTCTCTCACATTTCCGGGGAAAGAATAGTCCATTAATAAGGATACCCCTTCAGAGGAAATCGCGGTAATCCGTTTATTTAAAACTTGATTATATTTTGTTATAAAATGCTGTACCAGCCGAGGAATATCCTCTTTTCTCTCTCTTAAAGGAGGAATGTCAATATGAAAGACATTAAGGCGATAAAAGAGATCTTCCCTGAACCTACCCTCTTTAACCTCTTTTTCCAAATCCTTATTGGTGGCAGCTATCAGCCGGACTTCAACCTTTATACTGGTAGAACTACCCACTCTCTCGAATTCCTTTTCCTGTACCACTCTCAACAATTTTGCCTGGGTAGCAATATTTATTTCTCCTATTTCATCAAGAAAGAGAGTCCCGCCATGGGCAATCTCAAAACGACCTATTCTTCTGGAATCTGCTCCGGTAAAAGCACCCTTCTCATGGCCAAATAGCTCGCTCTCCAGGATACTGGGAGAAAATGCCACACAGTTAGCCACCACAAAAGGTTTTTCCCGGCGGGGACTGTTCTGATGAAGGGCACGGGCGATAAGCTCTTTCCCGGTGCCGCTCTCCCCGGTAATCAATACTGTGGTGGGAAGAGGAGCAACCTTTTTTACCATTTCCAGTACCCTCTTCATAGCTGAACTCTGTCCGACAATCTCTTTAAAATTAAATCTTCTCTCTTCTTCTTCCCTGAAATATTGATTTTCATTCTTTATCTCATCCTGACGGATAATACGTTCTAAGGTCATCTTTAATTCATCCAGATCAAAGGGTTTGACCAGATAATCCATCGCTCCCAATTTTATTGCCTCTACTGCCTCGGGAACTGTTCCATAGGCAGACATCATAATTACAGGTGTGTTTATATCCATCTCTACCATTTTTTCAATAACTTGAAGCCCGTTCATTTCTGGCATTCTCAAATCCAGAAGTATGGCAGTATATTTTTCTTTATTCATCTTGTTCAGCGCCTCAGTACCATTTTTCGCTTCATTAACCTCATACTGCCAGTCAGAAAGTACTCTTCTGAGCATTATTCTGATACTCTGTTCATCGTCAACAACCATAATTTTATTCAATCTCTCTACTCCCTCCTGCGGGGATAAATATTTTTACTTCAGTTCCCTTCCCTTTCTCTGATTCTACTACAATGGTACCCTGATGCATCTCGATAATATTATGAGCAATGGATAAACCCAATCCGGTTCCCTGGCTTCGGGTGGTAAAAAAGGGATCAAATATATGTGAAAGCTCCTCCTGCGATATCCCAGCACCATTATCTTTAATGGAAATTAAGAGAGCTTCCTCATTCTGGTAAGTGGTTAATTGTAAAGAAATGTCAATTACTCCTCCCGGGGGGGCCGCTTGAATGGAATTCAAGATAATATTCATTAAGGCCTGTCTTATCTGGTCTTTATCGGCAAAGATATTCTGCCGGGAACACTCCAGGGAAAGCTCAAACTGGATTTCTTTTTCTCTTCTCTCTAATTTCAAGAGATTTACCAATTCTGAAATCATATCACCTAATGCAAAGCAGGTGATATTTAACTTTTTCGGTCTGGAAAAATCCAGCACCTGGTTTATCAATTGATTTAATCGGTCTACTTCTTTGATAATTACTTTTAAATCATTTTTATGCTCATTTTCTTCAGCACAGGATTGAAAAAGAAACTGAGTTAAACCCCTGATGGAACTAAGGGGGTTTCTTATCTCATGGGCAATAGCACTGGCTATTTGTCCCAGAGATGCCAGTCTTTTATTCTGGTTTATCTCCTCTGATAATCTTTTCAATCTGGTAATGTCTCTTAACAAAATTACCATCCCTCCTGCCTGATTTTGCTCACCCTCCAGAAAAGAAGTATTGATTAACAGATTTTTTGAAATATGAGCTTTGTTTTCCAATTCAATCTCTTCTTCTATTTTTTCTCCCCTCTTTAATCCCAGCTCATAGAGTGATTTGCCTCTGATCTTTAGAGGAAGCACTTCTTCGGCATTTTTACCTAACACCTCATCTCTTTTCACCTGAAATATCTCTTCACTCTTCTTATTAATAGTCTGTACGATGTTATGCTGGTCAACAGAGATTACCCCACTATCCATAGTCTCTAAAAGCTTGGTGGTATAGTCCTTCATATTACGAAGAGTTCTTTTTACTACTATATTCTCCTGTAATCGAAAGACCATAAAAACACCCAGCAGAGAAATAATAAGAATAACCAGATAATTCAGAATAACTCTCTGTTTAATCTGATTGTAACGAAGATAATAACCTTCTAAATTTATACCGATAGAAAGGTATTTATCCCGTAAAAAAATAAATCCGAATAAATCAGAAGAGAAATGGTCACCAAAATCAAAAGGTTTGACAATCTGAAGTATTCTTCTGTTTTTCCCATCACGGGTTTGATAATAATTAACCCTTCCCGGATATTGTATTTCAACCTGCTTATCCATTCTCTCTTTGTCAGTGCTCATCCGCACCAGACCATTTCTATCCACTATATCAATAAAGGTAGTACCTTCTTTTTGAAAGAGATTTAGTACTTCCGTTAAGACATTCCCGCTGACAATGAATTCAGAACCTAAAGTCTGAATAGAAAAAGCAATATTCAATCCTTCTGAATGGGCTAATTCCAGTAGATAATTCTTTTCCCTCTGCAATTCATAATAGCTGATATAGCCCAGCAGCAAAGTAAATAAGAGGACTATTATTAAAACAATATAGACATTATTTCGGGAGTGCAGTTTTTTCATAGCTCTGTTGAGTACCATAAATAATATTTCTCTCTGTTTTAAAAGAAGAGGAGAACCAGCACCATAAAGCCGGTTTTCCTCTTCTCATTTGTTATCATAATATTCGCATATTCTTTATTTCCCAATCATAGGATTGGATTTCTTTTCTCTGGTAAAGGTGTGGTGTTATTCCAATTCCACAATCTTAAGGGGAACATAGTATGTGCGATTGCTTCTGAAAATCAAGAGAAGCAAGGTATCTCCGGGAGCTAATTTGCTTATGATACCCTCCCAATCTGAGATAGAAGATACCTCTTTCCTGTTTGCCTCCAGAATGATATCTCCATTTTGTAAACCCATATCTTCTGCCGGACTTCCAGGAATAACATCAATAATAACCACACCGGTCACCTTTGATAAACCGGCATTACGGGCAATATCCGGAGTTACCGTATCCACTCTGAGACCGGTCTGTTCTGTAAATACTTTATCTTTAGTGGTCAGGGTTTCATCTGCCGGCATCTCCCCAATTTTTACTACAAAAGAAATCTCTTTTCCATCTCTTTTTACTTTCAAAGTTGCTTTATCGCCAATTTGCAGGGCGCGGATAGCATCCTGCAGTTCCTGGGTTTTATTAACAGCTTTGTCATTAACAGATAGGACTATATCCCCCCGGGCAAGTCCGGACTCCTCAGCAGGTCCCTGGGGAACAACATCAGCTACAAGAACCCCTTCAGCCTTATCCAGATTAAATTGTTCTGCTATTTCCGGAGTTACCTCCTGTATGTAAACACCCAGCCAGGCTCTTCTTACCTTACCCAGAGTAATCAGATCATTGAGGTTTCTTTTAGCTATATTTACCGGAATAGCAAATCCAATACCCTGTGCATAGGGAATTATAGCAGTGTTAATTCCTACCACCTCTCCCCTGGTGTTTAAAAGAGGTCCCCCACTATTTCCAGGGTTTATTGCAGTATCTGTTTGGATCAGGTTGGTATATTCGTGGCCATCACTGCCCGCTGAAATATTTCTACCTTTGGCACTGACCACACCCATAGTCACAGTCTTTTCTAAACCATAGGGATTCCCTATAGCTATGGTTATTTCCCCAACCCTCAACACATCGGAATCTCCCAGCTCTACTGTGGGCAAATTGTGTGCCTCGATTTTGACAATAGCCATATCAGTGGTAACATCTGAACCTACTACCTTTCCCTTGAAGTCCCGTCCATCTGATAATGTTACTTTTATTTCTTCTGCTCCACTTACTACATGCTCATTGGTTAGAAGATAGCCCTCTTTGTCAACAATAAATCCTGAGCCAGCCCCTTTTTGAGGGATTCTTCTTCTAAATTCTTCACGCTGTTCAAAAAACCATTCAAAGATAGGGTCTCTAAAATTAAATGGTGCTGTTTGAACATAACGAACCACATCAATATTCACCACTGCCGGTCCAACTCTTTCTGCAATCTCAGCAATATCATCACTGAGTGATTGAATGGTCAATGGCTGTGCAGCTGCAAATATTCCTGTATTTAAAGTTAAAATCATAAACAGGGAAAGTGCCACTATTTTTAAACAGACACTTTTATTCAAAAAATAATGCTTAAGCATATAATATCCTCCTCATAAAATTTAAAATATTTTTTATTGTTCAGTCGATGTTAGTAAAACTATCAAAAAGAACCCTGGATTAATTACCAGAATGATGCTGACATAAATATCATCTCCTATCATAGATTTTTCTTTACTACTATTCTATGAGATAATATTAAGCAATTTTTATGCCAGAACTGGAGTCAAGGTATTATTTTTTTCTAATAAAGACATAAAGACAGGTAAAACATTTACAAGAAGGAAGCATTATAATCTTTTTTGTAACCTTTATATTTATCAATTTTTCTTTTCTATATAATCTATATAATCTGGATTATTACAAGTAATCCCGGACTGTGCATTTTTTGCACAGTTTTTAATATTATGTAAGAAATATTTTCACACCTGTTTTTTTTAAGAAAATATTTAACTATTTGTTTCTGCTTTTTATCGGTCGAAATAAATACTTTTACCGGTTACCGAAAAAGGAATCCCCATCACAAAACTTGCTTCAATAAAACCATACTTTTTGGCTGCTACTCCAATACGGTACATTATTCTGTTATCAATACCTAAAACTGAAGCCATCTTTACTGCTGAGCCGATGGCTATCCCCATATCCAGAATACGCAAGGCACACTGAGGGCCATCGAACTCAGGACCTTCATGGCTCACACATTCAGAACATAAGTCAAATCCACAGGCACCGCAATCAAGGCCCATAGTTTGAGCATCTTTTAAACCAATCAGTAACAGTACAGGGGAATTTTTCACATTTTCACCATCACGGTCAAAATTCCGTTTATTCTTTTCCATACCGTACCGTATCATTGCCTCGCCCAGTTTGACTACCTCTTCTCCGCTAATTATTTTAATTACTACAAAATCTTTGCCTGCCGATTTCGGCGCTGTTCTGGCAGAAAGTGCCATCAATTCTGCTGCCCTTTTTAATTCCTGTTCGGGATTTACAAAGCCTAATTCTTCATTCATAAGATACTCCTTAATTATTTTATTTAAATCCTGCGGCTAATTAATTCAGAAAATACTATTTCATTTTAACGTCAATTCTTATCTATTTTTTCTTTAATTATAAGCAACAATCTGGAAGGTTTTCAAGCTGTGATTGGTACTTAATAGCCATTTAAATTCGAGAGGGGCAGTAAATTCCGGCTGTAATCTACCCTGCTCAATCCAATAGCGTGAACGTAAATTATTGAATTGACCTTTATTTGCTTTTATGGTTAGCTGTAAAGGGTGAGAAACTAAGACACAGCTGTCAATTTCTCCGATACTGGCAATATTATCAGTAATAATTTCTAAATACCGAACTTCAGCCGGGAGAGGGGAGATATTGATAAGGGCAATATTTTCATTTAAAGGACCGATAATCTTGACATTGGCTATTTCGGTATGAAGATTCAATTCCTTTATCAGCTCTAATAACATCTCATTGGCTAAACTGACTGCCCTTCCGTGATAGGAAGTATTAGCCAGGGGTTTGAGCAGGTGCTTTAATTTGCAACCTTCCCGATAAATATTTTCCCCAATTCGTTCAATCTTTAAGTTTAAAAATCCTGCCATCTGTAAAATTTCTTCCTTAGAGTAAGAAAACAGGGGGGCAAAAAATCCTGAAGAAAAATCGGTACCATATTTTCCCCAGCTATCACTCTGATTGGAGCCGGTAAGAATGAGCTTATTTCCGGCACAAGCTCTTATTAAACCTAATTTTATTTTTCTGGTGCACAAATTACAGTCCGGGCCGCCCTTCATCATTTCTCTTTGATAAACCTCTCCTGAAATTGTATCCAATTCTATCTGCATCTCCTCACATATCGAAGCAACGTTCAGCCGAGCTTTCTGGTAGGTGAATAAACCAAAATCAACATTTACTGCCTTTATTCTTTCTCTGCCCAGAGCCTCGCTGGTTAAGAACAATACTACTGAACTATCCAAACCTCCCGAAAAAGCAACAATAACACTTTTTTCAGAACTATGTTGTTTAATTTTTCTGATAATATTATCTATTTCAACTCTTATATCCATCAATTTACCAACCCTAATCTGTCTTATTTTACAAATGGATGCGTTCACTTACCAGGAGTGGCTTTAAGAATAAATATGGAATGATACTTCTTAATATTGTTTGTAAGGTGGCTTTTTATGATTAGAGAAATAATTGTTTTTCAGGTCAGGTGATTAGTTTTTTACTACAGTTAATTGATATGCATTATTTTTACAGGAGGATTGTCTTACGAATTTAAAACGGTTATTGCTCTATTTTATAAATCTACATACTATCTCTTAACACATTTAAAAATAAATCTGACATCTGGTATTCAGCCAATACCAGCTATTTCTGTTTGTTCTTCTCTAATTCCAAAAACTCCTGAAAAGTATATTTTTTATAGAAATCATCTCTGATATAAATAAGGATCGGTAAAAACATATCAGATGGCACAAATCCTGGTAAATTCGCAATCCTTTCATTGTCATAGTTCAGGAACCAGATGGTGGGAAAAGCGTTGACCTGATACACTTCAGCTGAAATACGACTTTCTGTGAATTTTTTCCCCTCAACCATTACAGTCTGATTAGAATTTCCGTTAATTTTAGCCAGAGCATACCCCTTATTTAATAATTCCCTGACTTCTCTGTTGGTAAGAGTCTCTTCCTCAAATTTTCTGCACCAACCGCAATTATCAGAATAGAAATAGAGCAAAGTGGGGATATTCTCAATTTTGGATTTAGCCAATGCCTGTTCATAGGGCAGCCAGGACAGAACTTTTTCTTCTTTCTCTAAGGTCTCATCGGCATAATTAACAGAATTTAAAACAACAAAACAAAGAGCTATTACAATTAAAAAAAGAAATGAGCCCATTCTCTTTCTTTTAGCTAATACTTCTAAAATCATTATTTAGCCCACCTTAATTATAATGTTTTTGAATTCTTTTTATTATACTACTACCACTATTTAAGTCAAACCATAACTGCAAATAGTTATTAGATGGAAAGTGTACCGGCAATCATAACTATACCGATTATAATTAGAAGGTATCCGCCAATCTTCTCAATAATATTAAAATATTTTTTTATTATTCCAGTCATTTTATAGAATTTATTTACAGCAAGCGCTGTAAATAAAAAAGGGATTGCCAGACCGGCAGAATAAAATGATAGTAACTTTATTCCTTCACTTACCGTTTCCTGAGTACCGGCATAAACCAGAATTGCTGCCAGGATTGGACCAATACAGGGGGTCCAGCCAAAGGCAAAGGCAAAGCCGATAAGGAATGGTGTTAAAAATATATTAAAAGATAAGTTTTGCTTCACTTGAATCTTTTTCTGATAATGAAGGAAAGGAATATTTATCAATTGCAACATATGTGCCCCGAAAAGAATAATAATAATTCCTCCAATTCTTTTAAACCATATTAAATATAC
Source organism: Candidatus Atribacteria bacterium (assembly GCA_029556475.1). GTDB lineage: Bacteria > Atribacterota > Phoenicimicrobiia > Phoenicimicrobiales > Stramentimicrobiaceae > Stramentimicrobium. Next base: position 8,656 of record JAKQEP010000031.1, on the reverse strand, counting down.
TCTCATAAATCTGCCCAGCAAGGTTGCGGAAGCCCCTAATAATATGAATACCAGAGAAAAACCTACTATAAAACTAAGCGCTCCTGCTAAAACGCGATAAATGGACTTTTCTGTTTTACCATCCTGTTTGCTCAGTTCTTCCAGAGATAGTCCTGTGATAAAAGAGATATATCCAGGAACTAAAGGCAGGACACAGGGAGACAAAAAAGAAAGAATACCAGCTATAAAAGCAGCCCAGGAGGACACTTCTTGTAATATGAACATCTTTTTTACCTTTCTATAAATCTACAAATCTATTATTTAAACAGATATTATAGAATATTTTCCACAGTTAGGGATAAAAATATGCTAACTTTTAATTATATTTTTACTTGAAAATCAACATACTGACCGGAACAAGGTAACCAATCCACCTCTACATCCTCCACTTGTGCCATACGAGGTCCTTGTTTACACCACTCAATCATCTCTTTAACAGAATTTTTGGAACCCTCTACCACTAATTCTACCTGGCCATTCGCTAAATTTTTTATCCATCCTCTCATTCCCAGTTGATAGGCCAAATTTCTGGCATAATACCGAAAGGCTACACCCTGCACTCTGCCACTGACCAGAATATGAGCACATACCCTGTCATTTTCTTCAATATTTTTCATTTTACTTGCAATCCTTTTGCAAATAATACTATAATACTATAATATAGTATAAATATAATGAGCAAATAACACTCACTAAATAATTTCCTGTAAAATTGGTATAATAAATCTCTTCATTTTAGAATTATAATCTACTATAAGTATTTTTGCCAATTTTATAAGAAATTAATATATTTACTTTACTAAATGTTTTTTCAGTGGTATTATTGTCTTTAAAAATTATTTTCTTTACTATTACATCTTTCACAATTTAGCTATTTTTAACAACTACTACTATTCCTTTTTATCGACTTGTTGTGATTTTTAGTTTGTACTCCTTTTGACATCAATAATGAAAGGTGTTAAACTGTAAATAATTAGGACCTGCTCACAATTGCAAGATACTGGAATTAACTATCTTCTCTGGATTGTGATATCTGCAATCTTACTAATCTTATCCTGATTAAAAATATTAATAGGAGGTGATAATAAAAGTAAGTATTGAAGAATATGGGATTGTTTAAAAAACTACTTTACTGTTTACTAACTTTTACTGTATTAAAAATTGCACTATACTAAATATTTATTTAAAAAAACATTCATACAATTATAAAATTATTTTAATTATTAAGGAGATAATAAAAATGAACGAAACTGATAGAGGTCACTGGGGATCACGATTGGGCTTTATAGCCGCAGCTGCCGGTTCTGCAATCGGTCTTGGGAATATCTGGCGATTCCCATACATCACTGGAAAATTCGGTGGTGGATTTTTTGTCTTGATATATATACTTCTATTGATCTTTGTAGGCTATCCAGTAATGAACTCAGAGCTATTGCTGGGTCGTAAAACACAATTAGCCGCTGTTGGTACCTTCAAGAAACTTGCTCCCGGCACTCCCTGGGTTATAGTAGGATTTATGGGTGTTTTAGCTGGATTTGTTATTCTTTCCTATTATTCTGTCGTTGCTGGCTGGGCATTGGCCTATATGTTCAAATCAGGTGTCTATATGGCAGTAGGGGCGGACCATGGCGGTATTTTTGTCAGCTCAATCACCTCAACATGGGGTGGTATTTTCTGGCATAGTGTATTTATGTTACTTTGTATTGCCGTTGTTGCCGGTGGTGTGGAAAAAGGAATTGAAAAATGGTCTTTGATACTAATGCCTGTTCTGGTTGTTTTATTAATAATTCTAATCATCCGTTCTGTAACACTACCCGGTGCTGGTGCCGGCCTTTCCTTCTATCTAACACCAAATTTTTCTAACTTCAGCGGTGCAGGATTCTTAGCTGCCGTCGGGCAGGTCTTCTTTACTTTGAGTCTGGGCATGGGTTGTATGATTACCTATGGCAGTTATCTGAAAAAAGAGGAGGATATTCCCCTGGTTGCCAGATATGTGGTAATATCGGATACTGCAATAGCTCTATTGGCTGGCTTTGTTATCTTCCCTGCAGTATTTGCCTTTGGATTGGAACCTGGTGCAGGACCTGGCCTTACTTTTATCACACTTCCTGCCGTCTTTGCCCAAATGGGTGCTGCCGGACACATCTTTGGTTTCATTTTCTTCACCCTCTTAATGATAGCAGCCTTAACCTCTGCCATCTCATTACTGGAAGTGGTAACCGCTTACTCCATTGATGAAATGAAGTTCGATAGAAAGAAGGCAACTATTGTAGCAGGTGTACTTATCTGGGCGCTCGGCCTCTTCCCCACCCTGGGATACAGCACTCTTTCCCATATAAAATTAATAAAAGGAATGGACTTACTGGATTCCTTTGACTTTTTTGCCAACAATATGCTGCTTCCTTTAGGCGGTATGTTAACCGCCATATTTATAGGGTGGTATTGGGGTACTGATAAAGCTTTAGAGGAAGCAAACATAAGTGCCAGTAGGAAATTGGGCTCCAACTATGCCTTCCTGATAAAGTATGTGGTTCCCATCGCCATATTTGTAGTCTTTTTAAACAGTGTAGGTTTACTCGGATAGAAACGACATTCTCCTCGTTTTCTGATGTTCTAACATTACATAGCCCGGTACTGCCTCTTTCTTGAGACAGCGCCGGGCTATTATTTTTTAGAATTTATATAATTTTAATAATAATTATTCCCGTAACAGCAATACTGGTAATTTCAATTTCAACCTCCATAAAATCTGGACTATCTTCTCCCGGGTTACTTTTAGTGCCTCCAAAGGAGTAATCCCCTGGTATTGGACATCTTTCCGGATTAAAGACACTACCTCTTCACCACCTATGTTAAGTGTGGCATAATCATCATTTTCAGAGCTATTTATTACCAATTCATATGGTGCCAGATCTAATCTTAAGGAGTGATTAAAATTGGCAAGTACCTCGTACATTTTTAAAATAAGTACTTCCTCATCTTCCCCGGCAAAGGATAAAATGAGCTCATCATTAATCATAATTTGAGCAATAAACATAATATTTTCCTGGTAATAATCACCCCTCACCGTTAAATAATTGGTAGTAAGGCGACGATTCAGGGGTATGTTGTGTTCATTGAGATACTGTTTAATCTTCTCGATTCTCTCATTAACATCAGGGTGCGTTTTAAAAATGCCCAAATTTATATCTGGCTTTAACATATCTTCGCTGCTCACCCGTTCAAAATAGGTCAATAATGCTACCGGGTGATAATGAGAACTTTTTTGCAGTAATTCCAGGGCGGTAAAATCTGCTTCTTCTTCATATTCTCTTCGATAGAAATTGAGGATAGTGATGCTGGCTAACTCACTTAAAATACCCAGTGTAGAATCCCCGGTAACTAATATGGTAAGCAATTCAACCAATTTTAATTTTTGTTTATCCTGTAATTGTTTGATGGAATGCTGGTGAATTATATGCCCCATCTCATGTGCAATAACCGCTGCCAGCTCATCATCTGAATGCACATATTTCAATAAATCTGCCGTTAAATAGATGAATCCGCCAGGAAGTGCAAAAGCGTTAGGCCCTTCCCTCTCAACAATTTTAATCTGATAATTAATCTTATTTATTCCTGATGCCTCTTTTAAATACTCTCCTATCTGTGAAACCTTCCTGATAGCCTCATCATCTTCAATCAATTTGTATTGCTTCTCTACACTTTCTGCCAGCCGCCGTCCTATTTTTTCTTCTTTTTCATAATCCCGCTCAGCATAGCCGCTTAAGGTAAATATTAAAAATAGGATAAAAATTAATAATATTTTAATAAAAAAATTACTCTTATCAGAATATTTTAAAAAGAAGGTAACTTCTTTATCCATAAATATATTATTTACCTGTTCTAAATTAATTACTTTTCAAGGGATAGTATTAACTGAATTGCCCTTTGATAGGCTTGTTTAACATCTTCTTCTCTTTCCAGTTTTCCCAGAACAAAATGTTTGGCTCCTCCACCTTTACCTCCAAACTCGAACATCACCTGGTTGAATATTTCTTTAATAGGGTAATTTAGATCAGAAGAGAGGGTTAAACACAATACCGGTTCGGGTTTTTCAGCTCCCAGAATTGTAATGGTCTTTTCATCCTTTGCCAGGAGTTGGGCAATTTGCCTGATATTTTGAATTTTTTGTTCCATAAATAATTTTTCAATAAGAAAAAAAACCTTTTCTTTTCTGCGATTTTTATCTTTCAGCTCCTCACTCTCTCCTTCTATTATTCTTTTCTCCATCTTGTTATATAATTTAGTTAGTTCTTTTTGTTCCTCATTTAATTGTATAATTTTTTCTTCTAATTGATCTACCCCAGTAGTAAAATAATGGGAGAGTTTTTTAACAATGTGGTGTTTTTGTTGATAGTCAGTTAAAGCCCTGTAACCGCACAGAAAAGAAAGCCTTATTTTGTCCTTACGATTCTCCCAGCCAATAATTTTAATAAGCCCCACCTCTCCCGTTCTATGGCAATGAGTACCTCCACAGGCAGATTTGTCAAACCGCTCAATCTCGATGATTCTCAATTCTTCCAATTGTTCATTTTTAATTCTAAGGGTACTTTTTTCTTTCAATTGAGCACTATTTTTTACAAAATAAAGTTCAATAACTCTATCTTCATAGATAATCTGATTGGCAAGCCGCTCTAATTCTGTTACTTTTTGTTCATCAAGAACCATGGCGGCAATATCGAGTGTGCAGATATCCTCTCCCATATGAAAAGACTGAGTATCCTTTTGCCACAGCTTCATTAAGGCACCGGAGAGAATATGCTGACCGGTATGTTGCTGCATATGGTCAAAGCGATACTGCCAGTCTATTCTGCCAGTAACTGTATCACCAATCGCTGCCTTAATCTCATCCTGTAAATAATGGATTAGTTTGCCATTCTCCTCCTCTACTGCCAGAACCGTCAGCCCTTCAATTACCCCTCTGTCGTTAATCTGCCCCCCGCTGGTGGGATAAAAACAGGTCTGATTAAGTATTAGTGCGTATCTTTCCCTGTCTTTATATTTTTCAACAATACTGGCTTGAAAGGTAATCTGATAAGAATCATTATGGTATAATTTTTCAGTTTTCAAAACTATACTCCTTTATTTGGTAATTGATTTTATAAAATAGGTACAATGTTAAACTTTCCTATATTTTACCATAAATAAAAAAATCTCCTGTCCATTATAATCAGGAGAATTTTTTATAAGGATAGCTGTCCAGGAAGGCAAATGTATCCTTTAGGGTAAATTAATTAGTAAACTATATTTATACCAATACTAACTCATCTTCAATATAATCTTCTTTTCTCAGTTTGGAAAACTGTTTTAACAGATAATCAATAGTTATATTCTCTCTTTCTGCACCGGAAACATCCAGAATAATCCGACCGCGGTCCATCATAATAGTTCGATTGCCATATCTCAATGCTTCCTGCATATTGTGGGTGACCATTATGGTAGTCAATCTCTTTTCCTGCACAATATCCTGGGTAATTGACTGTATTTTTTTGCTGATCTCCGGGTCCAGTGAGGCGGTATGCTCATCTAACAATAATATCTTGGGGTCAAACATGGTCGCCATTAAAACAGTTAAAGCCTGCCTCTGACCTCCGGATAACAAAGATACTTTTTTGGTTATCATATCCTCGAGACCCAATTCCAGCTGGGCTAATTTATTTCGAAAATATTCTCTGTTCAGTTTATTTAATCCTAAATTAAGCCCCCTGCCAAAACGTTTGATGGAAAGGGCTAAATTTTCTTCTATAGTCATAGAGGGTGCAGTCCCCATTAGAGGGTCTTGAAATACCCGGCCTATAAATCTTGCCCGAAAATGCTCTTCTTTATTGGTTACATCCTGGCCATTAATCCTTACTCTACCCTTATCAGGAAGAATAGTTCCGGCAATAATATTCAAGAGTGTGGATTTACCAGCACCGTTACTGCCTATAACAGTTAAAAAATCTCCTTCATTGATATTTATTTTGATACCTCTTAAGGCATTGGTTTCATGAGAGGTACCTTTGGCAAAACATTTATGAATATTTATCAGTTTTAACATAACAGGACAACCTCCTTTTTACTCATTCTCTACTCCATTAGAACCATTATTTAGAATAATAGTTTTAATTTTCCCTCTAAAAGAGGGAAAGGTTAGTGATATAACTACTAACAGTACAGAGATTAATTTTAAATCTCCTGGTTGAAAACCAAGGCGATATCCATAGCGTAAGGCTACCATAACAGTAGTCCGGTATATAATAGAACCGATAATGACACTGACAGTCATCCAATTGATGCTGCCTCTATTTCTGATTAAACTCCGTCCAATGATAACTGAGGCTAATCCGGAAACAATGGTTCCGATTCCCATTCCCACATCAGCAAAACCGGAATACTGTGCAAAAAGCGAACCGGAAAGAGCCACTAATCCGTTAGAGAGACAAAGACCTATAATCTTGGTACCACTGGTATCAACACCCAGGCTGCGAATCATCTGCTCATTATCACCGGTTGCTCTTATAGCCATGCCAATTTCAGTACCTAAAAAATAATCAAGTAAAAATTTAACTGAAAATACCACAAAAAGAAAGAGGACAGGAGTCAGCTGATCTGAAGAAAGCTGTGGAAACCAGCTTTGGATAACTTCAAGAATTGTAACTTTTCCTAAAAGGGGAATATTGGATTTTCCCATAATTCTCAAGTTGACCGAGTAGAGTAAGGTCATAGTCAATATCCCGGAAAGTAAATTAGTAAACTTTAATCTGGTATGGAAAAAAGCAGTTAATCCACCTGCCAGTACACCTCCGAACATAGCCCAAATCACCGCTATAAAGGGGTCCCCTCCAGCAAAGATAATTTTAGCGCTGATAGCTGCCCCTAAGGGGAAAGAACCATCAACCGTTAAATCAGGAAAATTTAATATCTGAAAGGTGATAAAAACTCCTAATGCCATAATACTGAAAACAAGGCCTTGTTCTAAGGCATGTACTAACAAGCTCCAGGTCATATTATATAAACTCCTTCCTCTTTCTAATTCTTTGTATTATTCACTGCGGTCCCAGACGAAACCGGAAAAGACAATTGAATCTGCCTCATCTATTAATTCTTTGGGAATGTCAAGGTTTAATTGCCTGGCATTATCAATATTTACAATAAAAGTCAAATCTTCAGGATTTTCTAACTTACCAATGGGCACTTCAGTGGGTAATTTACCCTGTAAGACTTGAACTGCCTTCTCAGCACTTTTTTCACCTAAACTGAAATAGTCTATTCCAAAAGAAGCTAAAGCCCCTTCGAGAACCATAGTCGGGTCAGCTACGATAATAGGAATTTTTTCTTCCAGTGAAACTTTTACGATAGAACTGAAGGCAGAAACTGCCACATTATCAGTTACAATATAGAAAAGATCTACCCGTCCTACCAGAGATTGCACTGCCATCAGGACTTCGGCAGAATTACTGGCAGTTACCTCTACCAATTCCAGACCCAGTTCCTGACATATTTCCTGAGATAGCTCTACCTGTACCACTGAATTTGCTTCACCAGCATTATAAATAGTTCCCACCCGTTTAGCTTTTGGGAAAAACCTGGGAATTAGCTCCAGTTGTGTCCTGTTGGGAGCAGCATCAGACATTCCGGTAAGATTGTTTCCTGAACTTTCCCAGCTTTTAACAACATTAGCAGCTACAGGGTCCGTAATTGCTCCAATAATTACAGGTATTTCGCTGGTAACCTGTGCAGCAGCCTGAACAATGGGGGTGGAAATTGCCACAATCATATCAACCTTATCATCCTTAAATTTTTGCATGATTGCTATGGCATTGCTAAATTCCCCCTGGGCATCCTGAAAATCATAGACAACATCAGTACCTTCAGCATAGCCGGCTTTCTCCATCCCGGAGATAAAACCTTCCCGGCAGGCGTCCAGAGCCGGGTGTCTAACAATCTGACTGATACCTATCTTTAACTGTTCAGCGGAAATAGAATTGCTCAGTGACAACAAAAGAACAAAAATCAGGGTTATACACAGAAATATTCTAATTGACCTAAACTTCTTATTTTTCTTCATTTTTCTTCTCCTTCTTTACAAAATTATTCTAATCTCATATTACTTTATACTCTTATCTTGTTCTTGCCCTTCTCTTTATGACTAACACCTCCCCGGTCCCTGATTTATTAATAAAAAAACCACGAATGTTTTTACACCCGTGGTTAAAAGAAAAACCACCGGCTTTACCAGAGGTAAATGCCGGTGGCTCTATTGGCTTTGCCTGAGTTAATTAAAATTAACTACTACCAAACCCGATAGGCATCTACCTCCGGATTATAATAGTAGTAATAATAAGCATTATTCAAATTGGAATTATGGTTAATATTCATTTTATTTTTTGCAATCCCAAATTTTTTAATCATTTTACTTCTTATTTTTTAAAAAGTCAAATTATTTATAATATTTTTGTGATTAATTTATGATAATGTCACCTTATTAATTATCTTGATAAAATGTCACTATGAATAAAGAGGTACATTATCATATGTCTCAGAAACAGTTAAGCAGGTATGTGACAATCTCTAGGTTGATAGAAAGGAGAATAAC
>JAKQEP010000020.1 GCA_029556475.1 Candidatus Atribacteria bacterium | reverse complement strand
TTATTCTTCATTCTGAAGTAACTTTTGCTTTCATTTCTCTTTATAAGATAAGCAATTACAGACGGATTGTTTCAATCGTTCCCTGGTTCAATTTTAATGCCGGTTCTCCGTGAATCATCATAATAATTCCTAATTCTTTACTGCAATTTGGGCATTTGGGTCGGGAAAATGTTTCAGCATCTTGAAGTCCTACAAAATCTTCAGTTAATCTACTTATAATGCATTTGATTAGGCGTCCTTTTCCTGCTTTGTAATAACGGAAAAGAAGATATCCGCAACGGCATTTTACATCAATTATTCTTCCACTATGCATTTTACTTTGTTCTCACGCCCATTTATTTTTTGTTATTATGTGTCTTATGCGCTATATAAGATATCAATTAAGATAGATGAAAAGGGCTCTTGTTTTTACTTGAAGCCGTAACGGAATATTTTTTGCTTAAAGAGTGCTGTTTTTTCCATATTTAACAAAGCGGACAGAAGATCATATACAGAAGGGCTTTCCAGCAATTTTTCCATAATTAATTCGTTGCCGTTTTGTTTTAAAGAAACTATAATCTCTTTCAGGTTATAGTTTTTCACTTTGGGTGGAGTGCCTTTTGAGTAAGTAAATATTTTGCTCTGGTTAAAAAAGATGATTTTATCCTTGATATACTTATTCAAATCATCTGGAAAAGAAATACCCACCACTTCATATTTGGGAGGAATAGTTTTTGTTTTTAAGCGCTCTACCGTAGTTACGTTAAAATCGGGAATTTTGGTTTTATTGAATTCCTGTATAATCAATTCTACAGAGTAGGGTTGAGAGAAAGAAAGATCAAAATATTCTGCCAAACCCTCAATTCCCACTGCTAAAGGTGGACATAAAGACACCTTCGGATGGGGATTAAACCCTTGTGTAAAAACAGATTGCAGGTCTAAAACAGATATTCTGCGGAAAAGCATCCGCATCCAATCCAGATGAGAAATAAAGCGTAGCAGTCCCGTTTTTTGATAATAAACCCGATATCTGAATTGTGATTTATGGGGAGAAGGATTTTTCTTTTCCTGATGTAACTGTATGGTTTTTAATGAAATACCGACTGCGGTTGTAGTTTTTATTTCTTTATTACAGATTCCACAGGAAGAACATATTTCTCTGCAATCAGGTGTTTGAATTCCTGCTAACGCTTTCTCCCGTTCCGCAAGCAGAAAGCTTTTATCTATGCCCAGGGAAATAAAATCCCAAGGTAAATCATCCTGGGTATTACGAGAGCTTAAATAACTATCTAAAGTGATGTTACATTCAGTTATTGCCCCCTGCCAGCAGGGAAAATTAAAACACTCATTCCAGGCGTCAAAAAGGGCACCCTTATTCCATGCAATTTCAATAACTTCTGCAATTTTTTTGTCACCCCGGCTAATTAGTGCTTCCAGAACGGAATTTTCAATAGTATGATAATGAATTTTGATATTCTTAGTTTTAGCAAAAGCGGATTTAATTTTGATTGCTTTTTGCAGTAATGATTCTGCATCTTCCATAGCAACCCACTGAAAAGGAGTAAA
>JAKQEP010000153.1 GCA_029556475.1 Candidatus Atribacteria bacterium | reverse complement strand
AGTGATAACACCATTAAAGTAAAAATTGAGCTTATTGAGCCACTGGGAGATGAGGTACTTTTCTACCTGGTTTCCGGTAAGTACCAGATTGTAGCCAAGCTGGATAGCAGAACCAGAAAAAAGGTAGGGGAGGAGATGGAGATAGCTCTGGAAGTTGCCAAGACTCATATCTTTAACCCTGAAAACGAAGAAACATTAGTGTAAGCACCTTATATACTTTTAATATTTTTTGAGTACACATACCTAATACTAAAACAAGAACAGTAATTATACAGTTCTTAATAAAACAAGTAATTGTTAATTTATTACCTATTTTAGATAAATGAAATAATTTAAGATACCAATAGTTGGAAGGAGAGACAATGGAAGACAATCTGAAAAAGTATTTTGTGGAAATGGTGAAAATTGATAGTGAATCAGGGGAAGAGCAGGAATTTTTGAAAGCCCTGGAAAGTTTATTCCAACGAGAACTGAATGCTAAAGCAGAATATGACAGCTATGGAAATTTAATTTTAAGAGTTAAGGGCAGGAATAGCAACAAAAAAGAGCCCCTCTTATTTTGTTGCCATGCTGATACAGTAAAGCCCGGCAAAGGAATTGAAACGGTGCTGGAAAATGGGATAATTCGTTCAAAAGGAGAAACCATATTAGGAGCAGATGACAAGGCGGGTATTAGTGAAATATTAGTAGCATTACAAAAAGCCTCTCAATATCCTCCCGTAGAGATTCTGATAACTCGTGAAGAGGAAAGAGGGTTGCTTGGTTCCAAATTTTTGGATAGAAGTCTATTGAAGTCAAAAAAAGGGTATGTTCTTGATTCGGAAGCTTTACAAGAAATAATAATCGGAGGGCCTTCCCGTGTAGAAATGACTATCAGAATTATCGGAAAGGCTGCCCATGCGGTAGAACCAGAATATGGCATCTCTGCCATAGAAGTTGCTGCACAGGCTATCTCCCTTCTGAAGACGGGCTGGATTGACCCCATTACCACTGTTAATATTGGACTAATAGAAGGTGGGCAGGTATTAAATGCTGTTCCTGAAAATACAACAATTCAGATAGAGTGTCGCAGTCAGAAACATAAAAGATGTCTGGAGCAAAGTCGTTTGATAAAAAATACTTTTCAGACTGTAGCCAAAGCCAGAGGTGCCAGGTTAGAAATAGAATCAAAACTTGGTCTGAGGGCATATCAAATTTCAGAAAATACGGAAGTGGTGAAAGTAGCCAAAAAGGCAATCCAATTAATGAGATTGAAACCGGTTACTAAAATAATTTGCGGTGGTACTGATGCTTCAAATTTAAATGAAAAGGGGATTGCTACTGCTGTTCTGGGTACAGGTAGCAAATTGCCTCACAGTAAGAGTGAAAATATTTCCATTGCTGATATGGAAAGAGCAGTAAATATTATTATTAATATTTTAAAAGAATTTTCCTAATTTTTTTGGATTGCATATGTTTTTATCTTTAATAAAAACCTTTCTGGTTTTAATATCGGGAACCCTTAGCGGTTATTTTTTCCAAAAGTGGTCAAATAAGAATCATTGGCTCAATGCTGAGTGTCTACAAAAACTGGCTATTTTTCTTCAGAAATTAGGCATGATCTGGTTAATGTCCATTACTTATATTGGCAGTTTATGGATTTTTGAAATTGGCAGTATTACAGAGCTAATCAGTTTACCATTTGTAGGTGGATTAGCTACTATTGCAGGAGGATTATTTGCTGTTCTATTGGCAAATTGTTTTAAATATAACCATTTAGATACCGGTTCAATTTTCAGCTGCGGTTTTTTTTCTAATACTGTTTCCCTTGGTGGTATGATCTGTTTTTTCTATTTAGGCGAGGAAGGATATGCCTTAGTACCTATTTATACTTTCTTAATGCGTTTGTTTTACTTTGGTGCAGGATATCCTATTGCCCGAATGTATGGCAGTTGCAATAGTCCTGAGGAGAACATTACTAAAAAATTGCTAGCAATACTTAAAGACCCTTTTTTCTATATAGGCGTAGGTGCTGTACTCCTGGGATTGTTGCTTAATATAAGTTCTTTGCCCCGCCCCAAAATATATGGCTATGTTAACGAGATGCTTATTCCTATTTCAACCTTTATATTATTATTTTCAGTGGGCCTTAATTTGAAATTAAGTCGTGTTAGCCGTTACATCAAAGAATCTTTATATATGTCAATAATTAAATTTATAGCTGTACCATTGATTACACTGGCAATAGTTCTTTTGCTTAACTATCAGTCTATAGGTAATGGACTTCCCTTGAAAGTTTCTCTGATCATGTCTTCAATGCCGGTAGCCTTCAATTCAGTTATAGCTGCAAATATTTATAATTTAAATGTTGATCTGGTCAATGCCTGCTGGATTTTTACTACCATAGGTATCATATTTTTTTTACCTCTCTTGTTCTTTTTTATAAATTTGTTTTAGAACAATATATCTGTATGAAATGCTAAAATATGTTGGTTTGGAAATAATTCTTTAAAACTATTTTTGTGAGCATCACATTATAAAAATCACATTATAAAAATTAAAGAATTAATACTATTAAATGGGAGAAGGAATGAAGGTAAAGTTGATTGTATATTCTAATTTGAAAAACTATATAGATGGTTATCAAGATAGTGAAGGTTTGTTAAAAGAAATTTCAAAACAAATGACCATTAAGGATTTCTTACAGGAAAATATCAAGCATAAAAGAGCTATGGATGGTATCAGTATGGTAATCGTAAATGAAAAAGTTATTCCTTTCCATGAGATAGAACGCAACCTGCAAGATGGGGATGTAATTAAAATTTATCCTCCTATGGGTGGTGGTTAAAGATAATAAATGTTAGATAAATATATGATTCTATTTAATCCTTTTTATTGGTATAATTATGATATCTAAATAATAAGACGGGAATAAGTGTAAAATGGAGGAGAAAAAAGAAGTAGCTACTTTAGCTGGTGGTTGTTTTTGGTGTCTGGAGGCAATTTATAAAAGAGTAAAGGGTGTTCTGGAAGTTGTTTCCGGTTATAGTGGTGGTAATATAAAAAATCCAACCTATGAACAGGTCTGTTCTGATAGAACCGGCCATGCTGAGGCAATTCAAATAATTTTTAATCCTGAAATTATTTCCTATGATGAGATATTAAAAATATTCTGGAAAATTCACAATCCCACCACCCATAATCGACAGGGCAATGATGTAGGGTCTCAATATCGTTCAATGATTTTTTATCATAATGAAAAACAGAAAGAAATTGCTGAAAGTTCAAAAAAAGATTTACAGGATGCCCATATATGGCACGATTCTATTGTAACAGAAATAGTTCCTTTTATAGAATTCTATCCGGCAGAAGAATATCACCAGGATTATTATGAGAATAATCCCCATAATAGCTATTGTCAGTTTGTGGTAGGACCCAAGATAAAAAAATTTGTCAAAGAATGTAAAGAATACCTTAAATAGTAACAGGAAAAAGGAGGAGTAAAGTGGTAAAGGAGAAAAATTTTCAATCTAATAATTATACAGCTGCATTCCTGATAATGGGAATATCTATTGTTTTAGCCGCACTAGTATTTGGATTCTTCTTTTATCAAACCAGAAGCAGCCGTGATTATGTTCAGGTATTAGGTGCTGCGACGCAAGGATTTGAATCAGATATTGTGAAATGGAATTTAACTCTGGAGGAAAGCACTGATTTGCATAATGTTATAGATGGTTACCGAAATATTCAGCTAAAGAGAAAAAAATTAATCGATATATTGGTAAATAAAGGAATATCAAATGATGATATAAACATTAACCCCATTTCTAGTTATAACCGATGGGGCCGGGAGGGGGAGATGACGGGTTACACCTTAAATCAGTCACTTTTTATAATCTCTACAGAAATTGAGGCTATTGAGACTTTAGCCCTAAATCCGGATGAACTTTTAGATCAGGAAATCTTTTTCCAGACTTCATCTTTAGAATATTTTTACTCCAAAATTGATGATATGAAAAAAGATTTATTGGAATTAGCCACCAGAAATGCACGGGAAAGGGCAGATATGATTTTAAAGGAGAGCAATCATAAAGCCGGGAAAATGATCTGGTCCCAGGCAGGTGTTTTCCAGATTATTGAACCATATTCTACTGAGGTAGAAAGTTATGGAATGTACAACACTGCATCCCGGAAAAAGGAGATTAAAGTGACTGTTCACGCCAACTTTTTAATCGAATAAAAACCCCACCACTTCTTATGCCTTATTCCATATTAAGCGTATCAGCAATACATCTGTTTTTCTCATTCATGATATTTAATATTTAATTCTGAACTAATAAATATAAATACGATTAAAAAGATGTCTAATTAAATTAAATAATAGTCAAAATTAAGGGAAATATTTAAAAGGATTAATTAAAGATGAGCAAAAATTTGTTCAGGATATTTACCTTCCTCTCTTTCTTTTTTTTAAGTGCAATGTTTCTCTTAGCTTCAGCACAGCAAGAGGATATTTTAGGAGAGAATATTAAACCTGGTATTGAAGGCATTTGGGAAGGAAGACTTCAGATTCCTGGAATTGAGCTCAGTATTGTTTTTCATATTTCAGCAACTACAGAGGGGAAATTAATTGCCACTATGGATAGTCCGGATCAGGGGGTAACTGAAATTGGAGTTGACCGGGTTACTTTAAAAGAAAATGATTTAAACCTGCAAGTTCAATCAATAGGTGGTACTTTCCAGGGTAAGGTTAATGAAGATTTCACCCTGATTGATGGAATCTGGCAGCAATCGGGAATGTCATTTAAACTTTTACTACAGCGTGCAGAAAAAGCAATAGAGATAAAAAGGCCCCAGGAGCCGATAAAACCCTATCCTTATATTGAAGAAGAAGTTAAATATGAAAATAAAACTGCTGGAATTGTTCTGGCGGGAACTCTGACCTTTCCCGCCGAAGGCGGACCATTTACCGCAGCCATATTGATTAGCGGTTCCGGCCCTCAGGACAGAAATGAAACAGTATTTGGTCATCGCCCCTTTCTGGTACTGGCAGATTATTTAACCCGTCGGGGGGTTGCAGTGCTAAGGTTTGATGATAGAGGAGTAGGGGAATCTGGTGGAAACTTCACTCTGGCTACCAGCGAAGATTTTGCTACAGATGTCCTGGCTGCCATTGCCTATCTTAAAACCAGGAAAGAGATAAATACACGGCAAATGGGGCTTATTGGCCACAGCGAAGGGGGATTGATTGCACCGATGGTTGCCATGCAGTCATCAGAAGTAGCTTTTATTATTTTAATGGCCGGACCAGGGTTAACAGGAGAGGAAATTTTACATCAACAGAGTGCCTTGATATCCAGGGTAAGAGGCTCAAGTGAAGAAGAAATTATCGGAAATGAGAACTACAATAAAAGAGTATATTCTTTAATAAAAACGGAAGAAAATGAAAAGATATTAGCTGAAAAACTCCACCAGATACTTATGGACCATGTTAATGAATTAAGTAAGGAAGAAAAGGATAGAATTGGTGACATTGAGGCATATCTGAATGCACAACAGCAAAGTCTACTATCCCCATGGTTTAAATACTTCCTTACTTATGACCCAGGACCAGCATTAAGTATGGTTAAATGCCCCGTGCTGGCTTTATATGGTGGGAAAGACCTGCAGGTACCATCTGTGGAAAACCTTAAAGCAACAGAAAGTGCTTTAATAAAAGGAGGCAATAAGGATTTTACGGTAAAGGAATTTTCTGGTCTAAATCATCTTTTCCAGACTGCCCAAACAGGTTCGCCTGATGAATATGGCCGTATTGAAGAAACCATTTCACCCCGTGTGTTAGAATTTATCAGTGATTGGATATGGAGACATGTAGAAAATTGATTTAAAATATAATATTCTAGATTAAATAAGTATAAGATTACACTGCCACCGATGGTAAAAACAATTATTTTCTATAATAGGAGATGTAAATGAAGGTATTACGCTTACAATATGAAAAAAATGAAATTTTGAAAAAAAATAAAGCAATTGAGGTTTGTTTTAAATGTTCTACCTGTTCTAAATTTTGCCCTATTACTCAATATGTGAAGAAATATAATCAGGAAAACTCATTTGTAACACATCTTTTTGAAGCAGAAAAATCAGAGGCTCTAAACGATGTCTGGATGTGTTGTGCCTGCGAAAAGTGTGTTATCACCTGTCCTCAGGATACTAATCCCACAGATGCCTTTACCAATTTAAAGGAAAAATCTTACCGGGAAGGATATGCTCCGGAGATAGTCTATCGTTTGATGGAACAACTATTACAGGAGGGGACAGTTTACAATATTAAATTTAGCAATGCCGCACGAAAACGAGCTGGATTGACAGAAATAGAGAAAAATGAAAGAGCCATTAAAGAATTGAACATATTAGCCGATAAAACTGGTTTAGTGAGAGGAAAGGGTAATAACTAATGATAAATTATTTATTTTTTAAAGGATGTACTATTCCGGCTAATTTGCCAAATATTGAAAAACTAACTTTAGAGATTTTACCTGAAATAGGCATTAATTTGTCGGTGAGTGATGAATTTACCTGTTGTCCTGACCCTATAAGACTTCAGGGAGCCAATCAGTATTTCTGGATGGTTTCAGCTGCCAGAAATATTACCATTGCGGAGGAAAAAAATATGAATATTATGACCTTGTGCAATGGGTGTGAAAATACTCTGGGAATTGTAAATTATAAACTGAAAAATAATCCCGAACTTAAAAGCAAGGTAAATGAGGTATTAAAAGATATTGGCAGAGAGTTTAAGGGTATTATTGAGGTAAAACATTTTTTACAGGTCTTAAAAGAAGATATCGGATTGGATAACCTTAAACAGATGATTAAGAATCCTTTGAGCGGTTTTAAGATTGCTGGCCATCCCGGATGTCATCTTCTGATGCCCAATGAAATACTAAAATTTGATAACCCCGTAGATCCGGAGTTTTATGACCAATTCATTGCTGCTCTAGGAGCTACTCCAATTGACTATCTATCAAAGATTGATTGCTGTGGCGTATCTCTCAGTCTGGCTGGTAACAAAGAGGCTTCCAATCAATGTATTCAAAATAAAATCATTGATGTTCAGCTTTCCGGGGCGCAATTTATCAGTACTGCCTGCCCGGCTTGTTTTAATCAGTTTGATCTGGGGCAATTTATTGCTTCCCGGGAAAACCCGCAGTTAAAAGAAAATCCCATTCCAGTTTTGTATGCTATTGAACTTTTAGCTTTAGCTATGGGTCGCTCTTTTGAGGAAATTGGTTACAATCTGCATCGTATAAAAACTCCGGTTAAGGAAAAGGTTTAGGAGGAAGAAATGGAAAAAGTCAAAACTACCTGTGTATATTGTGGAACCGGCTGCCAATTATGGCTAAAAACTTTAAATGGAAAAGTGGTGGATACCAGACCAGTTATGCCTCCTGAATTTAACCCGGGCAAAGGTAAGTTATGTATTAAGGGATGGAATGTACATGAATTTATTAACCACCCGGACCGCTTAACAGATCCTCTTGTCAAAAGTGAAAACGGAAAATGGGAAAAAGTAAGCTGGGAAGAGGCTATAGATTATATTGCAAATTATATCAAAAGAGTAATGAGTGAAAATCCGGATAACAGAAGAATCATAGGATGTTTTAGTTCGGCTAAATGTACCAACGAAGAGAATTATGTTATGCAGAAATTTGCCCGAGCAGTTTTAAAGACCAACAATATTGACCATTGTGCCCGATTGTGTCATTCTGCCACAGTAGTAGGCCTGGGAGCGGCTTTTGGTTCTGGTGCTATGACTAACTCTATTGATGAAATACCCGATGCCCAGGTTATTTTTGTAATTGGTTCAAATACCAATGAGCAGCATCCTTTAATCGGGACCAGGGTATTAGAGGCACTGAAAAAGGGAGGAAAATTGATAGTTGCTGACCCCCGAACTATACCATTATCGGAATTAGCGGAAGATAATGGGGGAGTTGCCCTACAACACCGTCCTGGTACCGATGTGGCTTTATTGAATGGAATAATGAATGTGATAATCAATGAGAAACTCTACGACCATGATTTTGTTACTCAAAATTGTGAAAACTTCGATGAATTTAAAGAAGAAATATTAAAAATGTCTCCTGAAAGGGCCTCTCACATCACCGGTGTGCCTCAAGACAAAATAATTAGGGCTGCTCGCATGATAGGCAATGCCGATACGACCTATTTAATTTATTCAATGGGAATTACCCAGCATACCAGCGGAGTTGACAATGTGAAAAGTACTGCTAATTTACAGATGCTATGCGGAAATGTTGGCAAATGGGCAACGGGGGTAAACCCGCTACGAGGTCAGAATAATGTTCAAGGTGCCTGTGATATGGGTGCCTTGCCCAATCTCTTTACCGGATATCAATCGGTAACAGACCCTGTAATACGTAATAAATTTGCCTTAGAATGGGGTATTGAAGAAAAAGATATGGATGATCAAATTGGGCAAACAGTGGTGGAAATGATTGATGCAGCATATCAGGGAGAGTTAAAAATGCTTTATATAATGGGTGAGAATCCCGTGATGAGCGACCCGGACAGTAATCATGTTAGAGCTGCTTTACAAAAAACATTTTTGATTGTACAGGATATTTTTATGACTCCCACTGCTGAATTGGCCAGAGTAATTTTACCGGCAGTTTCTTTCGCAGAAAAAGAGGGCACTTTTACCAGTACAGAAAGAAGGGTGCAGATGGTGAGAAAGGCCATAGAGCCAGTGGGCAATTCCAAACCGGACTGGCAAATCATTTCTATGATAGCACAGAAAATGGGATATTCAGGTCTTAACTATAAAAATGTAGAAGAAATATTAACGGAAATAAATCGTACTACTCCTATATATGGCGGAATTACCTGGGAACGACTGGAACAAAACGAAAAAGGCTTGCAGTGGCCTTGTCCCGATATATCTCACCCCGGAACTGTTTTTTTACATAAAGAGGGAAAATTCAGCAGAGGTAAAGGTTATTTTACCCCGATTCTTTTTAAAGAGCCGGCAGAATTACCCGACTCAGATTATCCATTGGTACTCTCTACAGGGAGAACCTTGTGGCATTTCCATACTGGAACTATGAGTAGAAGATCTAAGACATTAAATGAAAGAGTTCCGGAAGGATATGTGGAAATCTCCCAGGAAGATGCCAGCAAACTAAAAATCAGTGATGGTGAAATGGTAAAAGTAATAACCAGGAGAGGGGAGATTGAAATTAAAGCGAGAGTGGGTCATAAGGTTAAAGAAGGTTTAATATTTATTCCTTTTCATTTTGAAGAAGCAGCAGCAAATATATTAACAAATGCAGCCGTGGACCCTGTTGCCAAAATTCCTGAATTTAAGGTTTGCGCTGCCAGAATTGAAAAAATAATATAATATTTGTCTTTAAAAAACAGAATTATCATTACATAAGTGAATAAATCAAAATTTGTGCGAATTTTGTTTATTAATTGATAAGGAGGAAGTTCCTATATGACAGTAAAAGTAGTTGGAATTATTGGAAGTCCTCGAAAGGGAATGAATACCGATACTCTGGTGAGCAGAGCACTGGAAGGTGCTAAATCATCAGGAGCAGATACTGAAAAAATATACCTGAATGATCTTAAGATTTTACCCTGTCAGGCTTGTACCAGATTCCCTGCTCCGGATTATTGCTTTTTTCACGATGGGATGGACAAAATTTACCAGGCTCTGCTAAATGCTGATGCTTTAGTTATCGGTGCCCCGGCCTATTTTGGTTCTATGAGTGCACAACTCAAGTTACTCATTGATCGTTCCAATTGCCTGGCGGAAATGATTGCACTTCCCGATGGCAAAGTAAGGTTTATATCAAGGCTGGAGAAAAGAAAAAAAGGAATATTTATCTGGGTGGCTAATTTATCTAAAAACCCTGAACCCGCGCTGGTTTCCATTAGACTCTGGAGTAAATATTTTGCCAATGTTGAATTGTTAGATACCCTATTAGCTACTGAATCTGATCTTGG
This sequence comes from Candidatus Atribacteria bacterium, assembly GCA_029556475.1. GTDB lineage: Bacteria > Atribacterota > Phoenicimicrobiia > Phoenicimicrobiales > Stramentimicrobiaceae > Stramentimicrobium. Next base: position 23,347 of record JAKQEP010000153.1, on the reverse strand, counting down.
GGAGGGAGCCAGGAATAAAAAAGAATATCTCGAACAGGCTTTCAATTTAGGCGTGTTGTTAGTACAGCCATAAACTTTTTATGTTTATAACAGATAAATCTATCAGGTAACTATTTGCTGTAACTTCAGCTATTTAATTTTTCTATAGAAGCAAAAACAAAAATATATTGATTAACAAAAAAGAAGGTTATATAATTAAGAAAAACCACTAATATACTAATATATAATAGTTCTTAGTTTTTACAGTATCAGTCAAAATTCTTTCTGTTTTTATAAATAGTTGTTAAAATTTAAAGGAGGGTTAAATGTTTAGAGCAAAGGTAAAAAAGATCTATACCTGGGTTTTAACTTTATTTCTGATATCATTTTTATCCAACCCCTGCCTGGCAGCAATAAGTGTGCAGGAAATCATCAATAATATGCAAAAGGCTTATGACAAGCAGATGGCTGGAATTAATGATTACATGGTTATTCAGAAACCGAGCGGAGGACTAGGTGCCATTGCTGGTGAAACAAAAATGTATTACAAAAAAGCAAAGGTGGACGGAGAAGAGATTTATAAGACCCGTACTGAAACAGAAGTTATGGGAATGAAAATGGTTTCTATTTACGATGGAAAGTATAGCTGGTCAACTAACCCGCTTACCGGGAAAGTTGAAAGTAAAATAGCAGAGGGAGACCCATTACAGTTCTGGAACTGGAAGAGTATTGATTCAACCAAAACTGAATATTTGGGAGAAGAAATGATTGATGGAGAAAAAACCTACATATTACGGATTGATAACGCTATGCAGGTTATGAGTTCGCAGGCACAAGCTGCGGCAATGCAAGAAAATAGGCCTCAGGGAGCTACCGGAAAGTTATGGCTTAGCAGCAAAACCTGGATGCCTCTACGTATGGAGATGATTATAAAATCTGATTCAGAAGGAATGGCTATGAATATCATTACTACAACTGACTTCGAAGATTACCGAGAGGTTGGAACTATAATTCATCCCTTTAAGATAATCGCAAATACCTCCACAGAAATAGATACCTCTGGAGTGAGTGAGGACGTAAAAGAAGAAGGGGAAGAAATGTGGGAGATGATGCAATCTATGATGTCTGAAATGGGCTCATTCACAATTGAGACAGTAGAGGTGAAGGTAAATACCGGGCTTTCTGATGACCTTTTTGATGGAACAAAATTAAAATAAAAAATATCTAAAAAATTATTTGACATTTCAAATTATTGATGTATAATAAATTGTCGCTCAATAATGGTGCTAAAAAGTTATAACTTTAAAGAACAGCCATGGGAAAAAGGGTTGTTCCCAGTAATATGTAAAATAGAGATATGTGGCCACTATTTTGTGTTGCTTTGCCTCTAAATTTAATGTTACTGAAAAATAAAATAAAGAAAAAAGGAGGTAGAGTAATGCAAGGTAGTAAGCTATATGTCGGAAATTTAAGCTATTCTGTAACTAACGAGCAACTGGAAGAGTTATTTGCAAATCAGGGTACCGTCAATAGTGTTAACATCATTGAAGGTAAAGGCTTTGGGTTTGTAGAAATGTCTTCATCGGAAGAAGCGCAATCAGCAATGGATGCTTTGAATAACACCGAATTTAATGGCCGACCATTGAAAATTGATGAAGCCAGACCGCAAAAACCGAGAAGAGATTTTAGTGACAATCGCAACAGACGTGACTTTCGTGACAACAGAAAACGTTTTTAACTCTTAGTTGAGAATAAGATAGTCAGATAGGGGATGGTTCTCTGTATCAATGTGGTACAGAGAACCATCCCCTATTTTATTTGCTTTGTTAAAAATGTTAAGATAGAATATATTTAAAATAATAGAAAAAAGGGGCATTAAATAAGAGATGCAATTAATCTGCCATGGAAAGACGAAGGATGTTTTTAAGCTAAAGAATGGTAATTATCTATTAAGATTTAAGGATGATGTAACCGGAGAAAATGGTATTTTTGACCCTGGTGCGAATACTGTTGGTTTAAGCATAGCTGGAGCAGGAAAAGTTGCCTTAAAATTAACTAAGTTTTTCTTTGAGATATTGGAAAAAAACAAAATTCCTACACACTATATAGAAGTAAATCTCAAACAGGATGCTATGATAGTAAAACCAGCTACTGTGTTTGGAAAAGGATTGGAAGTGATATGCCGCTATATGGCTGTGGGCAGTTTTTTTCGCCGTTATGGAGAATATATAGCAGAAGGCAGTCCCTTAGAGGCATTAATTGAGTTTACCTTAAAAGATGATGCCAGAAATGATCCTTTGATTACTGAGGATGCCCTGTCAATGCTTAAGATATTATCCCAGGAAGAGTGTAAAGAGTTAAAATATCTTACCAGGAGAATTGCTGGATTGATAAAAGAAGAGTTATCCAAAAAAGGAATAGAGTTATATGATATTAAACTAGAATTTGGTAGAGAGAAGGATAGCGGAGAATTAATTTTGATTGATGAGATATCTGGAGGCAATATGAGAGCTTATAAAGATGGAAAATATCTTCAACCATTAGAATTGGGGAAATTGATTTTATCTGATATTTAGAAATAGTTCATAAGCAATTAAATAAAATAAGAAAGGATTATTAGAATTGGAAAAAACTCTGGTTTTGATTAAGCCTGAAGCGATAAAAAGGGCTCTGGTAGGCAGGATAATATCCCGCTTTGAAAGAGCAGGTCTTAATTTAAGAGAGATGAAAATTATAAAGCCATCAAGGGAAATAGTAGAAAAACACTATCCGGATGATTGTCATTGGGTCAAAAATGTGGGCAAAAAAACAATAGATACCTACAAGAGATATAATTTAAATTTAAAACAGGATTTGGGAACAGAAGACCCACTCGAAATTGGTCAGATAATCCGAAAATGGTTAATGGAGCACCTGACTGATAATCCTGTAGTAGTTATTATCTTAAGCGGCAACCATGCCGCTGAGGTCACCAGAAAAATGGTAGGTAATACAGTCCCCCTTTTTGCAGAGTTAGGTTCTATAAGAGGTGATTTTTCCATAGATTCCCCCGATTGCTCTACACCAGAAAAAAGAGTTTTATACAATTTAGTTCATGCTTCTGAATCGGCTGAGGAAGCTTGCAGGGAAATAGCCCTCTGGTTTGGAGATGATTTCAATATAAATTAGTATGATTGACAAGGGAGTTAAAAATGATTGACTTAACTATTAATGAAGAGCAATTGAAGAGGACTGTACAAAGAGCCAGAGAAAAGAATATTATTATTCCCACCTTCAAACAAATGATAAATCCAGAACTTATTCCTGAAGGAATCAAAGAAAAGCTTAAGAGCATTGGTTTATGGGATATTGACTCATACAATCTGTTTCGAATTACCTGGAAGAATGAACCGGTAAAGTTTGGGGGCCTTTTCGATGGGGTAAATTTTATGGAATTACCTTCTGAATTGACAGGTGTCAAAGCACGTATAGTTGCATTAGTTGGGAAATGGATGCCAACAGGGTCACACAAGGTGGGAGCTACTTTTGGATGCCTTGTTCCCCGTCTGATTACAGGGCAATTTGATCCTACTAAGGATAAGGCTGTATGGCCCTCTACTGGTAATTATTGTCGTGGAGGTGCTTACAATGCAGACTTACTTTCCTGTGAATCGATAGCAATATTGCCGGAAGGAATGAGTAAAGAGAGATTCGATTGGTTATCCAAGGTTGCCGGTGAGGTAATTGGTACACCAGGTTCGGAAAGCAATGTCAAGGAAATTTTTGATAAGTCCTGGGAATTATTAAAAACCAGGGATAATGTGGTGGTATTCAATCAGTTTGATGAATTTGGAAACTACCTCTGGCATTACCATGTTACCGGAAAGGCCATTGAAGAAGTTTTATCTCAGATAATGCAGAGTAAAGATAATTTTGCGGGGATTGTATTGACCACCGGTTCAGCAGGTACTATTGCCAGCGGAGATTATCTAAAACAACTGTTTCCAAATAGTAAAATAGCAGCCGGTGAAGCCTTACAGTGCCCTACCTTATTGGCCAATGGTTATGGTGCTCATCGTATCGAAGGAATAGGGGATAAGCATGTGCCTTGGATTCACAATGTGAAGAACACCGATATGATAATTGCCGTAGATGACCATAATACCATGGGTGCTATCCGGTTGTTTAATGAGCCTATTGGCCAAGACTATCTTGGCAAAATAGGTGTATCTAAAGAGATTATTGAACAATTACCTCTACTGGGGATTTCCAGCGCAGCTAACCTGATTATGGCAATTAAATTTGCCAAATATTATGAACTAACAGAAAAGGATATCGTTTTTACTGTATTTACTGATTCTATGGAGCTTTACGGTTCAAGGTTGAAGGAATTAGAAAAACAATTCGGCCTTTATAATGATACAGATGCCGCCATTGCTCATCACCGTAATCTAATGGCTTTAACGACTGATTATATGCAGGAATTAACCTATAATGATAGAAAGAGGATTCATAATTTAAAATACTTTACCTGGATAGAACAACAGGGAAAAAACCTGGATGAATTGAATGCCCAATGGTATGATTATGAGAATTATTGGGGCACTATTCGTAATCAGGTTGATAAGATTGATGAGCTTATTGTTCAATTCAATAAAAAAACAGGCCTATTATGATATTAAATCTCTGATTGCACCATAAAAACTTCTGAATACATCTCTGCGGCCAATGACTCCCACTAGTTTATTCTGGCTTACGACCGGTAGGGTGTGAATGTTTCTGTATTTCATCAAGGAGATGATATCATCGAGGGTTCCTTCAGGATTCACAGTAATAATTTCTGTAGACATAGCGAAGCTTACTCTTGGTTGAGAATAATCAGTGCCATTATCTTTTAATACTTCACCAGCCTTGATCATATCCATTACCAGGAATAGATCGTTGGCAGTGATTATTCCGATTATTTTATCATTTTCTATAACCGGGAATCCGCTAATCCTTTTAGTGATCATCAACTTAGCTACATCGGTGAGAGTGTCATCTTTTCTCACGGTAATAACATCTTCAGTCATAATATCTTTTGCTTTTATCTGTTTCAGCCGTTCCATTAATTTAGTCAGACTAAGAGAATTATTTTCAGCCATTTTTTAAACCCCAGAAAGTATTATTTTAAAAGATTTATCTGAATAACATCATTTATTTGTCATTTTCGGGAAAAATATCTTTAATTTTTTGGATTATCTCTACAACATCATATGGTTTTTCCACAAAAAGAGTTGCTCCTATATCATAGATACTTTTTTCCAGATTAATTTTACTGCTCATAATAATAATCGGAGTCTCAGCAAGCTCCTTATTCTTTTTAATCTCCTGTAACAATTGAATACCGTTCATTGCTCCTTGCAGTGTAATGGAAGAGATGACTAAATCAACCCATTTCCTTCCTAAAACCATTAATGCCTCATGACCATAGTGTACTACATCAACACTGTAATCCTCTGTCTCCAGATTTCTTTTCAGTCTTTCTGCCTTCATTACATCCCCGTCGACAATAAGAATATGCTTTTTTGCCATTTACCCCTCCCTCTATTTAAGATAAAAGGTATATGTTCTATTCATATCCAACAGATATTCTTTTTGACGAATAACAATCCTTTCCTGATATTCTTCATCTATTAATTTAGTAGTGGATAGGGTAGCAATAATTTTATGTCTTTCTATTTTCAGTGAATACCATATTTCCTTGTACTTTATCTTAAATTTTATATATTTCCATTTTTTAGGGATATCAGGGTCAATATTTATTATACCATTAATAATATTTACACCGGCATATCTTTTCAGAGCAATGTTTATAGAACCACCCATTACCCCGGTATGTATCCCTTCCGGGGTAGTGCCGCCTTGAATATCATTGATATCAGAATTAAGAACTTCACAGTACCATTTCCAGGACTGTCCGGATTGTCCCAAAATATCAGATAAATAGCAATGAACCACTTTACTGAGTGTAGAACCGTGAGAGGTTCTCTGTACGTAGTAATCATAATTTTTTCTTAAAATATCTCCGTTAAACTGATATCCCAATAGTTGAAATATATTTTCTAATTCTGTTAAAGAAAATAAGTAGGGCAGCATAAGGGTATCAGCCTGTTTTGCTACTTTGTAATCATTAGTCGATTTGCCTTCTGCTTTTAAGATACGGTCCATTCTTTGAATATTGCCATATTTCTTTTTATAAGCTTTCCAGTTTAATTCTGGCAGAGAAAAATAACCATCAAACTGGGCGATAATACCTTCTTCATCCATCAGTATGTTCATCTTTCTGGTAATCTCTGCCCAGATTTTTAATTCACCATAATCTATTTCTAATTTTTTTAATAACACGTTTTTTTGTTTTATTGGCAAAATTGATGATATTATTTCAAGTGCTCGCTGCAAGATCCAGACAATCAGGATGTTACTGTAAGCATTATCTTTAAATCCTGCTTCAGTTATTCCAGGAAGTCTTTCATGAAACTCGTCAGGTCCCATTAAACCTCTGGTATGGTATTTTTTATCTTCTAGGTCAAAATATGATAAACTGGCTGCAAACTTTGCTATGGAGAGAAAGAGCTCTGCTCCGTAGTTGCACATAAAGTCCAGGTCAGCTGTTATTATCCAGTGTTTCCATATACAATATGCTATGGCAAAAGATATATGTCTCTGATTATGGCTGTAATCAGGTCCCCATTTGCCCGATTGAGGATTAAGATGGATAGTTTGTGTTTCTTCTTCCCCTGTAGAACCACTTTGCCAGGGGAACATGGCACCCTGATAACCATTTTCTTTAGCATATTCTCGGGCTTGTTTCAATCTTCGGTAACGATAGAGCAGAGTTGATTTGGTTATCTCCGGTAAACGATAATTGTATTGTGGTAAAATAAAAATCTCATCCCAGAAGATATGTCCGCGGTAAGCCTCCCCTGACAATCCCCTGGCAGGAATGCCCACATCTAATTTTGAAGTATGTACAGATGCGGTTTGTAAGAGATGATAAATATGCAACCTTATAGTCTTTTCTGAAAAGATATGTCCTTTTATTTCTATATCAAACATATTCCATAGATTGGACCAGGCTTCTTTATGAGAATCCAGCAGTGATGAAAAGCCGGATACTTCTTGTATTAAATCTATAGCACTTTTTAAAGGGTTTTCAGTATCTTTATCCCGGGAGGTATATATAGCAACAGTTTTTTCTATTACATACCTCTCTTTTTTCCTAACTTTTATCCTGTATTCTTGAAAAATAGTTTTTTCTTCTTTCCGGGTAGTGATAGAGATAGGTTTCACTTCTTTACCATTATGCGATAAATATATGGTTGAAGCCATAGCAATCTGTATATTTGATTGACTGGTAGTGACAGTTAAATAGATACCCTTTTCAGAAAAAATTCCTGTTGCTCCTGCAGATAGATGAAGAGAGTTAAGTTCACTGTATCTATCTACCCCCTTATTTTCAATACTGCCATCTAAAGCGGAGCGGATAATAATTTCACCATCGTAATTTTCAGGAATAAGGATATATTCCTGTGCTGCCAGATGATTATTTCCCATATGAATTATACGACGGGTTTCTACAGTGGTAATTTTCTTGTCGTTTTCTTTAATTCTATAATTTCTTGTTAATGATGCTTCTTTAAAGTCCAATTTTTCTTGATAGGAAATGATGTTGTTAACAGAAGGTATTATCCATTCCTGATCCTGGTCAGTTTTGAAAGTTAACGGTAACCAGTTGGGACAATTAACCAGGTCCTCATTGACAATAGTTTTCCCGGCAATGTTACTTTCTAATTTGTTGTACACCCCTGCCAGGTAAGTTCCCGGGTAATGTATCCTGGATGAAGAAACTTCATTAAAGGCACCTCTGGTGCCCAAATAACCATTACCCAGAGCACATAAGGATTCCCGTAATTTTTCTTGACCTGGCTCAAATTTGAAATATTCTAAAGACCAGGAGGAAGAGCCCTGGTTATTTCTGTTATTTTTTAGAAATTGCCAAAACTTGTTCAAAGAAATCTTTTACCTTTTCCGGTGATTTTAACTGAAAATCAGAAGCAGAGGTTTTTGATAGTTCATCCGAAACTATAATTGCAGTACCCCTGGTTATAATATTACGAAAGGCATATTCATCAGTTGTATCATCCCCAATATAGAAAACTGCTGTCGATTTCCAGGTTATATCAAGGACATTCATAATCCATCTGACCGCCTTTCCCTTATCCCAATCTATATTAGGAAGAATTTCGAAGACTTTTTTACCTTTTAAAAGTCTCAATTCATTATATTTCTGGATTATATTATTAACTACCTCTTCAATAAGGGGTAAATCAGTTAATTTTTTTACCTTACGGTAATGAACTGCTACACTAAATTTTTTCTCTTCAATTAGAACCCCATCTATGTTATTCAGCTTTTCTTTCAGTTGATTTGTAATCAAAGATATTAAGGGAATTGTTTTTTTTGCTTCCTGTTGAATCATACTAAAGCCACCAGGCCCTTCTATATCAAAACCATGACTGCCCGCGTAAAAAATTCCCTCTATCCCCACCAGATTCTGCACATCTTCTCTCATCCTGCCACTAACAATGGCAACAGTATGAATATTAGCTAAATCTTCTACTATTTTTTTCATATCAGGGGAAAGAATTGCCAATTCCGGACTTTCTACAATGGGTGTCAAAGTTCCGTCATAATCTAAAAAAAAGGTCATTTTTTTCTTAATGTCAATAACAGATTTACCGGTACGTTTATAATAGGGATTGATGAGAATATTTTTACTATTGAGATGTTCCCGGGGAAATATTTCTGGTGCTTTCTTCAGGTCTTCATAACACAAAAAGAAATCTTTCGGTTTCCTTAAAAACCAGTCATTTATTAAATCAACACTAATTTCCGACAGGTCAGTTACTACTATATCTGCTCCATGTTTAGCCAGTTCTATCTCATTATTCTCTCTGGCTACACCTAAAACTAAACCAAATCCTCCGTTTCTACCGGCTTCAACTCCGGAGGAGGCATCCTCCACTACCACAGAATTTTCAGGATGGCTGTTCAGATATCTGGCAGCAGTTACAAAAATATCTCCCTCCGGTTTTCCCTTTAAGTTTAGCTTCTGAGATACGTTTCCATCTACTCTGGTTTCGAATAAGTGTTCCAGATGGGCGGATTTTAAGACTGCAAGACAGTTTTTTGAAGAAGAAGCCACTCCTACCTTAATCCCCTTGTTCTTTAAATCCTTAATAAGATTAATAGTGGATTGGAAAACCTCAGCTCCTTCTTTTTGTAGCAATTTATCAAATAATTTATTCTTTTTATTGCCAATTCCACAAATTGTTTCTTGGTCGGGCGAATCATTCGAGTTTCCAAAGGGTAGGTGAATATTCCGTGATTCCAGAAAGTTTTGTACACCTTTATAACGAGGCTTCCCGTCAACATAGATGAGGTAATCCCTCTGATAAGTAAATTCCTTAAATGGTTCCCCATCTCTTTTTTCTCTTAATCTAAGGTATTCATCAAAGACTTTTTTCCAGGAGTGGGCATGAATTGTAGCAGTTTTGGTTACTACACCATCCAGGTCAAATATTGCGGAGGCAAAGGCAAGCTTTTTTTTCATAATTACCCCCTAATTTTTCTATCTTCCTTTTTGGAATTAAGGGAAGTAAGAGATACCAGAGTTAATTAATGATAAATGATTATTTAAAGAAGAATTCAAGAACTGGATTCTACAATTGTTAGATAAAATAATACTGGATTAATTCTTTATTGTCAATTCAGCATCCTGTGTATTATTGTATTATTGCTTACCATCATTATTATAATCTTGCAATATTATCCAATATATGTCATATTAACAAAATATAAAAGTATATTTTTAGATATATAATATTAGAAAAATTTTCAGTAAAAACACCTTTGAAAAGATTCTAAAAAAGATGAGGAATAGTCCATGTATAGAATTACTATGAGTTTATGTAAGAATTTATCAAAATACGGTCAAAGACAAAAATTCGGCCATACCTTATTTGTTTTACTGACTGCCTGTTCATTTTTATTCATTTTATTGATAAGCAACGTCTTTTCCAGTGAACCTTCAGTCCTGCTGGGCAACGAAGTTCTGTTACAGGAGGATTATTTTCATCTTATTGAAGGTAAAAAGGTTGGATTAATAACTAATCAAACTGGTGTGGATAGCAAAGGGGTAAGTTTTATTGATAAAATTCTTTCCACACACAGGGTAAAACTTATTGCCCTTTTTGCACCTGAACATGGATTGGATGGTAAAACCAGAGCAGGCACTCAGCTAAGCTCATCTATCCATCCTCTTTATGATATACCTGTTTATAGTCTTTATGGTAATACCAGGATACCTACTGAAGAAATGGTATTTTCGGTAGAAGTCCTTATTTTTGATATTCAGGATATTGGTGCCCGTACTTACACCTATATGTCCACTCTTCAATATTGTATGTTAGCAGCGGCAAAATACCATAAACCTATTATTGTATTAGATAGACCTAACCTGCTGGGAGGAATAATTGTTGAAGGACCGGTTTTGGAGGATAATTTCAAGTCTTTTGTGGGAGTTGATAATCTGCCTCTGGCTCATGGTATGACTGTAGGAGAACTGGCACAATTTTATAATCGCAAGATTTCAGCTGATTTGACTGTTATCCCTATGAAAGGATATCATCGGGAAATGACCTTTCCCGAAACAGGGCTTCCCTTTGTTCAGACCTCACCTAATATCCCCGACCTGAATTCTGTCTATGGTTATATGGCGACTGGAATGGGAGAAGGAACTGGAGTTTTTCAAAGAGAACAATTTAAATGGGTTGGAGGCAAAGGGCTGCATTCCTATCAATATGCTGAAATTCTCAATAAGGCAGAGCTTCCCGGAGTATGGTATATTCCTGAAGACAGGGATACAGCTGGCGGAGTTTGTCTGGATATCTATGACCCTTCACTTTTTAACCCGGCAAAAAGTGGTATTTATGCATTGGCTTATGCTTTTATGCTGGGAGATTTCCAGGTTCCCAGGAGTACTCCAGGAAATATTGTTATGTTCGATAAAATTATGGGTACCGATAAGATTGGCTTTCTGTTAGAAGAAAAGACTCCTCCTGAGCTGATAGTTGAGTACTACACTCCGGAGTTAGAAAGGTTTAAAGAAGAGAGGAAGAATTATCTTATTCCATCCTATCAACCACCTTGTTTTTAAAAATTTTTTATTGGAATGTGGTTTAGGATACTGAATAATCTATAAAAAAAGTCTGGTAATTTCTTCGGTTAAATAAAAGAATGCATCCTCAACCGTATCACAAATCTTAAACAGGTTGAGGTCAGACTTGTTGATAGTGCTATATTTTACCAGAGCATCGAAGTTGATTACCTGATTCCAGTATTCTGAGCCATAAATGACAATAGGTATCTGATTCTTTAATTTTTTTGTTTGGAGGAGTGTTAGGACTTCAAACAATTCATCAAGTGTGCCGTAACCCCCAGGGAAAATAACAAACCCTTTAGTCAAATAAACAAACCAGAATTTACGCATAAAAAAATAATGAAATTCAAAGCTAAGTTCTGGAGTAATATATTTATTAAAAAATTGTTCCATAGGGATGCTGATATTCAAGCCAATTGATTTACCCCGGGCTTTGCTTGCACCCAGGTTAGATGCTTCCATAATCCCCAGTCCGCCACCAGAACAGACAATAAAGCGAGAATCTGAATTCAGTGATTTAGACCAGAGAGTCAGACGGCTGGCTAATTCAATGGCATCCTGGTAATACCTGGACATAAAAACCTGATTTTTAGCATTTTCTAATTCTTCCTGAAGGCTTGTTTTATCCAAACCATCTGAGGTTTTAATTTTCTTTTCAATATTTTTAAGATGATTTTCTGCTTCATCGGGAGGCATAGTTCTGGCAGAACCAAAAAAAACAATCATATCTTTAATGTTATTCTTTTGAAAACGTTGCTTGGGTTCCAGTAATTCCGCCAGGATTCTTATAACCCTGGCATCGGAACTATTGATAAAATCTAAATTATTGTAGGCTTTTTTTACCTTTTTTAATTCTTTACTCATTTGGATTGGCATACCTTCCTTTAAATGATTTGCCGGTAACCATACTTTCTATTCCCCCCTAATACAATATCCCCATTTATTATAAACCATTATGAATTAAGATTTCCAGATTATTTATCTACCTCGTTTCTATCAATCAACTATTTATCAATTTTGGCTAAATTTATATTGAAAATATTAAAGGGAGTGTATTTTATTCTGTTCTGTGGTATACTTATTCTGAAATTGAATAATTAATTATATTTGATAATAAGACATTTTATAAAAAATTAAATAAGTCTACCATAAAAAAAAGAGGCGATACAAAGCTGAATGTCCATTCAATTTTCCTGAGGAAGTCAAGTTTATCCCTTTAAAGTTTTTATAAAAAACCTGCTATATTACAGCCTTTAACTAGCACGGAGTCAGTATTAAAAAAAGAGAATTATTTTAGGAGGTGATGAAAAGAAGCAAAATAATACACCTTGATTTCATTTATAATTAACTGGATGAGTAGCCCAATATATAATGTAAAAGAAAGGAAGAGAAGAAATGAAAAAAAATTTAGTTATTCTTTTTATAGCCGGAATAATTCTTCTAACAGGTAGTGTGGTTTTAGCACAGGATGTGGTTAAATTTGGTGTTGCAGAACCAATGACCGGTGCTATGGCAGTTGGAGGAGAACTTTGCTGGCGTGGTTATGAGCTAGCCCTGGAGCAAACTCCCACAGTATTAGGCAAAAAAATTGAATTAATCCTGGTGGATAATAAGAGCGATAAAGTTGAGTCTGCTAATGCGGTTTCCAGACTTATTGAAAGAGATGGAGTGGTAGCCGTTTTTGTTAGTTACGGCAGTGGTATGGCTATTCCAGGAGGAGAAGTAGCTAATAAAGCAGGAATTCCTTTAATTTCTGGTACGGCAACCAATCCACTGGTTACCCAGGGTAAGGAATATGTGTTCCGTGCTTGCTTTATTGATCCTTTCCAGGGACAGGTTATGGCTCAATATGCTTATGAAACCTTAGGATTTAGAAAATCTGCTCTTTTAGTTGATATTGCTCAAGACTATTCGGTTGGTTTAGCTAATTTCTACAAAAGAACCTTTGAACAATTGGGTGGAAAAATTGTCAGTGATACCAAATATAATACCGGTGACCAGGATTTTAGTGCACAATTAAGCCAGATTATTGCCTCTGGAGCAGAAGCCCTCTTCTTCCCTGGTTATTTTGGAGATGTTGCCCTGATTGCCATTCAAGGTAGAGAATTAGGGTTTACCGGTCAATATTTAGGCGGTGATACTCTGCATAATCCGGTTTTAATAGAACTGGCTAAAGATGCTGCTGAGGGTTTGATTTGCAGCACCTTCTTTGCTGAAGATCAGCCTGCCACACCTGAATCTGAAAAGTTTGCTAAACTCTTTAGAGAAAAATATAATTTAGCGCCTGATGCAGTTTCCATTCTTTGCTATGATTCCTATAATCTGCTTGTTGATGCTATAGAAAGAGCAAACTCATTTGATCCGGTAGCAATTAAAAATGCCTTAGCTACTACAAAAGACTTCCAGGGTGCTGGTGGCTCCATCACCATTGATGAAAATGGCGATGCTATCAAACCCGCAGTACTGGTAAAAATTGTGAATGGAGACTACAAATACGAAGCCACTGTCTATCCTTAATTTTCTGCAGCTGATTAACTTATAATAAAAGCAAAAGAGATAGGGTATGTCCTATCTCTTTTGCCTATTAGTGTAATTTGTTTATAGTCAATATCCAATAATGACAAGGAGAAATCCATGACAATAAATCTGCTTTTGCAGAATATCGCTAATGGCCTATCTCTGGGAAGCTTATATGCCTTAATTGCCATAGGATATACTATGGTCTATGGTATTTTAAGATTAATAAACTTTGCCCATGGAGAAATATTTATGCTTGCTCCTTATTTTTTATATTTCGGAATATTAATTTTTCATCTGCCCTGGTGGGCTTCAACAATTGTGGCCATTGGCTTAACTGCATTTACTGGTATGTTATCTGAAAGGATTGCTTATAAACCTTTAAGAGATGCACCCAGAATTTCAGCTTTGATTTCAGCAATCGGTGTGTCTTTCTTTTTACAGAATCTGGCTGTTGTAGTTTTTTCCGGTATTCCTAAATCTGTTCATCGCCCTATATTTTTTACCAAAATATATCAATTTGGTGAGATTCGTATTCAATCTACTCTCTTTGCTTCCATAGGAGTATCTATTATATTCTTATCTCTTCTACTTTATATTATTTATCAAACCAAAACTGGTTTAGCAATGAGAGCCATATCCAGAGATATTGAGACCTCCAGATTGATGGGAGTCGGAGTGAACAGGGCTATTTCGATAACTTTTGCTATCGGTTCCGCCCTGGCAGCAGTAGGAGGCATTTTGTGGAGTCTCAGGTTCCCGCAGATATTTCCTACTATGGGAATGATACCTGGCTTAAAAGCTTTTATTGCCGCTGTAGTTGGAGGAATCGGAAGTATTCCGGGTGCTATGCTGGGAGGTTTGATTCTGGGTATGTCTGAAATCTTATTTGTAACATTTTTACCAGCACTGTCAGGTTACAGAGATGCTTTTGTATTTTTTATTCTAATAATAATATTATTAGTAAAACCTGATGGCATTTTGGGCATAAAGGTACAGGAGAAGGTGTAAGATTATGAAAAAACAGAAGGAAAAAATATGTACCATAATTGCTTTAATAATACTTTTTATATTGGTTTATTTTGCCCAGAACAGATTAGATGCCTACAAGATAAGAATTCTTAATCTTGGTGCTATATACGTCACTCTGGGAGTAAGTTTAAATTTGATATATGGATTTACGGGACAATTTTCTCTCGGTCATGCCGGTTTTATGGCTATTGGAGCCTATGTAACAGCTCTTTTAGTTCTTCCTCCCTACTACAAGGAAGTGAGTTTTATACTGGAACCTCTGATTTGGCCTTTTACTGTGATTCATGCTCCATTTATAATTGCCTTATTCCTGAGTGGATTATTTGCTGCCCTGGTCGGTTTTTTGATTGGCTTACCGGTATTGAGATTGAAAGGTGATTATTTGGGAATTGCCACTCTGGGATTTGCTGAGATAATCAGAGTCATCGCCAACAATTTACCCCATATTACTAATGGCGCTCTGGGCATCAAGGGTATTCCGGAATTTACTAATCTCTGGTGGACAATAGGGGTGGCAGTAGTTACTATTTATATTATTAAGGGATTAATTAATAGCAGCTATGGAAGAGCGTTGATGGCCATCAGAGAAAATGAGATTGCCGCTGAGGTTATCGGAATAAATCTAACTAATAATAAAGTAATGTCCTTTACTATAAGTGCTTTTTTTGCTGGAGTAGCTGGAGGATTGTTTGCCTGTTTGTTAACCACCATAGATCCAAAGGCATTTATGTTTGTAATGACCTTTAATATTCTAGCGGTAGTAGTTTTGGGAGGATTAGGCAGTATTACCGGAACAGTTATAGCTGCCTTTCTTTACAATATCTTTCTGGAATATCTTCGCCCTATAGAAGCTGGCTTTAATTTGGGACCAGTTCATTTTCCTCCGATACCTGGATTAAGAATGGTTTCTTTCTCAATCCTGCTCTTAGTACTTATTCTTTATAAACAGAGGGGATTATTGGGCGGAATTGAGTTTACCTGGGGTGGATTCTTCCGGTTTTGTAATAAACTATTTTCTAATAAAAAATCTACTGAAGGAAGTGCTTCTTAATGGAAATATTAAATATAGATAATATCACCATGCAATTTGGCGGTTTAACAGCTGTTAAAAATTTTGAATTGAGACTACAGTCTGGAGAACTGGTTGGTTTGATAGGTCCTAATGGTGCTGGAAAAACCACCATCTTTAATATGATTACCGGTATATATACTCCCACTATAAATAGAATCTATTTTAAAGAGATGGATATTACTGGAATGAAACCGGATAAGATTGCTAAGTTAGGTATTGCCAGGACTTTTCAGAATGTCCGGCTTATGGAAAATCTGACAGTAATTGATAATGTAATGATAGGATTTCACCTGCGTTTGCGCTCAAATCTTGCCTCAGCTATTTTTAAATTCCCGGGTTATATACAGGAAGAGGAAAATATCTATCAGAAATCCATTGAGTTGTTAGAAAAAGTTGATTTAGAAAGGTGTAAAATGGAAAATGCAGGCAGCCTTCCCTATGGCCAGCAGAGAAAATTAGAAATTGTAAGAGCATTAGCCACAGAACCCAAACTACTGCTCCTTGATGAACCGGCGGCAGGTATGAATCCTCAGGAAACCAAAGAGCTTATGTGTTTTATACAAAAAATAATAGATGATTTTGATTTGACCATTCTTTTGATTGAACATGATATGAAGGTGGTAATGGGAATATGTGAAAGGATAGTTGTGTTAAACTATGGCTTGACCATAGCAGAGGGAAACCCTAAGGAGATACAGCATAATCCAGAGGTTATTAAAGCTTATCTGGGGGTGGAGGCGCAATATGCTTAAAGTAGAAAATCTAAACGTCTTTTATGGTGGAATACATGCCTTAAAGGGGGTTACCTTTCAGGTACCGAAATGTAAGATCACAACTCTTATCGGAGCCAATGGTGCCGGGAAAAGCACTACCTTAAGAGCCATATGTTCTTTAGTTAAATCGCAGGTTGGGAGAATAACATTTCAGGATAAGAATATTACCAATATCCCAACTGATGATATTGTCAAGATGGGAGTAGCAATGGTCCCGGAGGGAAGGAAAATATTCCCCAACCTGTCGGTAAAAGAAAATTTAGACTTAGGTGCCTTCACACGTGAAGATAAGGCCGAAATTGCTCGAGATCTAAAATGGATCTACGAATTATTCCCCAGGTTAAAGGAAAGGCTCTGGCAAAAAGGAGGAACACTATCCGGGGGAGAACAGCAGATGCTGGCAGTGGCAAGGGGATTAATGTCCCGTCCCAAACTTTTAATGTTAGATGAACCTTCTTTGGGGCTGGCACCACTTTTGGTGAAAGATATAATAGAGGTTATTCAAAAGATTTGTCAGGAAGGAATAACCATTCTCCTGGTGGAACAGAACGCCTTTGCTGCCTTGAAAATCTCGGATTATGCCTATGTTCTGGAGACCGGCTGTCTGGTCTTAACAGGTAGTGGGGAAGACCTGTTAAACGATGCCAAAGTTAAAAAGGCTTATCTGGGAGAATAAAAAATAAAAAGAAGGGCAGATTAAAAATGAAATTCCCGGTATGGTTATATGGATTTATTGGACTTATAGGTTTTTTTGGGTTTTATGGATTTGTTAATAATAATCCCTATGAATTACTATTCTTTACTTTCTTTTCCTTTTTTGCTTATTTTAAATTTTTACGCCGGGAGTTAGAATATTTGGGTTTGTTAGGATTTGTGGGATTATTTGTTGCCATCCTGGGAATATTCGGAATTATCCCAGTTTAATCATCTTAAATCTTAAACCAGACCGAGAATAAACACCTTTTTTCAAGGTTAATAATATAAGTTGTCTGATATTTAAAATCAAAATATTATTACAGGAAAAGAACTTATTATTAATTTTCAGTCACTATGACAAACCTTTTAATATCTTTAAAAGTATCTTCTCATCTTTCTGTTTACCTCTCACTTTGCTGTTTCCACAAATACCAGGCCTGTTTTAATAAAGAATTATTAGAGGTAGGAATATTACCATTTATAAATTTGATATAAAATGAAAAACTGGATTAAATATAAAGTAACTATTACCCATTTGCTTCTGATTTTTATAATTTTAGTTTCGGGATTAGTTTTGACTGAAATATCTAAAGTAAAGGTCCCCACCGGCTATTCTCACCTGCAATACCAGGCAGCCCAAATTATGCTGGATTCAATAGAAGCAATCAGTGCAGGCAGAGAAGAAAAAGGAATACCAATCAACGTACAATTAGATCCCAACAAAACTGGTCTTATTGGTGAAGAATATACCATTTTAACCACTACTCTGGGTAATTTAAGTGCTAAGAGGACTTCTACTAATCCTGATTTTGCCGCCTTGATGGTAAAATATTTTGAACAGGCTAATTTAAAAGCTGGTGATGTCATTGCTGTTGGTTCCAGTGGTTCATTTCCAGCTCTGCTCATGGCTACCTTTGCGGCATGCAAGGCTACAGATATCACTCCTATTGCAATCTATGCCATAGGTGCATCTGAATATGGTGCAACCATCCCCGATTTTACCTTTATTGATATGCTGAATATTTTAAATCAGAAAAATATTATCAATTATAAATTAAAAGCAGTTTCTATGGGAGGGAATCAGGATCAGGCAGAGGGAATGTTTTTCCCGGATTCCAAAGAAGTTATTGAGAGTATTGCAGAGCAATCTAATATTACTTTTATCAATACTGGTAACCTGATAGCTAATATTGGAGAAAGATTAAAAATATACCAGAAAGAGGCAGGGAATAAGCCCATTAAACTCTTTGTAAATATTGGAGGAGCCTCTGCAAATTTTGGAGATACAGTTAATTCTATTAATTTCCCCAATGGTCTGGTGCAAGGAGGGCTGGAAATCCCCTCTGCTCCCGAGAGAGGATTAATATTTGAATTTTTGAGGGATGGTATACCGGTAATTCACCTCTTAAATATACGAGACCTGGCTTTGAAGAACGACATCCCTATAGACCCTATCCCTTTGCCTAAGATTGGCCAATCCGGGGTGTACTACCAGTATAAAATTCAAAAAGGGATTATTATAGTGACAATACTAGTTACCATAATAACCCTGATTCTGCCCATTTACTTTAAAAAGTTGTCAGAAAAAAAATTAGAAGAAATTAATTGTAATCTTTAGATAATAGTTTTACAATATTGCTAATTAATTTATAAATTTAAGAGGATTCTTCTTAAATGGTTAAGGATAAAACAGACAGAACCAAAATAATTTTAATTCGTCATGGAGAATGTCGGGGTAATAGAGAAGGGCTGTTTCGGGGTAGAAGTGATTTTCCTTTAAATGAAGTTGGACTGATTCAGGCTAAGGAATTGGCAGTTGAAATGAGGTCATATAAACCATTAAAGATATTTACCAGCCCCCTTGAACGTGCTAAACAGACTGCACTTATCATAGGGCAGGAGTGTCAAACCGAGATTGAAGTACGTGAGGGGATTAATAATATTGAATTAGGACCCTGGGAAGGGCAGGTCAAACAGTTTATTGCCCAAAAATATCCGGAACAGTGGAAAATATGGTTACAGAATCCAGAAAAACTATCAGTACCAGGTATAGAAACTCTGGACCATGTTCAAAGTAGAGCTAGAAGAGAGCTGGATATGATTATCAAAGATTTTGCTGGTAGTTCAGTAATAATTGTTTCTCATCGGGCTGTCTTAAAACCTTTAATAGCTTCCTGTCTGAAAATAAGCAAGCCTTATTTCTGGCGTATCCATATAGATACTGCAGCTTATTCCATTTTACATTACAAAAATGATTTAGGTTATACCTTGATCCAATTAAACCAGAATAAACATCTCAGTGAATATATTTCTGAGTGGGTATAACAAAAGAAAGAATTATTTAACATTGAGGGAAAGAAGTATTGAGCAATGGATAAAATTAATTTAAACCCAATAAAAAAACCATTAATAATTTTTCTCATTCTTATCATTTCCAGTCTAACAATCCCATTTTTCCTGCCTGCCACCTTTTTGGGAAGCTATCTTTTCTGGATTGTCTTAACACTGATAGTTATTTTCTATGGATTACTGATAATAGCAGGTGGAGAGAAAAATGAGTAGAACATCTGTAATGCTCTGGGGTTTGTTATTATGGTTTTTACTGGGCTGTATATTCTCATATTATGCCAGAAAGAGAACAGGTCCCGGTATAGCAGAATATTTTATTGCCAATCGTACAATTGGTGGATTTATTTCAGCGATGACCTATAGTGCTACCACCTATAGTGCATTTATGATGGTGGGTTTAGTGGGAATGACCTATTCTGTAGGCATAAGTGCAATGGGGTTTGAGCTGTCTTATTTAATGGGTACTATACTATTGCTGGTCTTATTTGCTCCTTATTTCTGGACAATTGCTAAAAAATATAATTGTATTTCACCTGTCGAATTACTGAGCAAAGCATATCAGAGCCGATTACTTGGTGCTATTGCCACCTTATTCTCTATGTTTATGTTAATACCATATATGTCTGTTCAATTTACTGGTATTGGCTATCTTATGGAAACCTTAACCGGAATACCCTATCGGGTTAGTGTTTTTATAACTCTGATAATAATATTGGTTTTTACTCTTTGGGCTGGAATGCGTTCTGTCGCCTGGACTGATTGTTTGCAATCTATTATTATGCTGGTCTCTTCTTTGATGCTCTTATACTACATTATGAATCACTTCATGGGCGGGATGAATCAATTTTATAAAATTATCCAGAGCAACCATAGTGAGTTGTTAGCAGCCGGCAAAATGCCCTATCAAAGATTCCTGGGGTTAACCATTCCCTGGCTTTTCTTTGCTTTAACCAATCCCCAGGTTGCACAAAGGATGTTTATACCTAAAGACCAGCGAAGTCTCAAAACAATGATTATTGGCTTTGCCACCTTCGGTCTTATCTATACCCTTATTGTAATACATTTAGGATTGGCAGCCCGCCATATTATTCCAGTGGTTGCCAATACCGATATGATTACACCCTTAATTTTGGAGAAAGTACCCACCGCGTTAGCCCTCATAGTCTTTTTAGGTATTGTGGCTGCTTCGGTATCCACCATAAATTCTATAATTCTCACTCTTAGTTCTATGTGTACAGTCGACCTTTATGGACAGTATTTTGAAGTTGAGGAAAAGAGCAAACTGATGTTTGGCAAAATTATGGTTCCCCTTATTTCATTGTTGGCTTTTTTCTTTTCTTTGGGGAAATTTGGTATTATAGTTGAACTATCGGTAATGTCTTCAGCTGGATTATTGGCTCTGGCACCCAGTTATTTTGGTATTTTCTGGCACAGGAGGGATTTAACTGCAGCTTTGAGCAGTATTATATTGGGGGGATTGACAACTGTCGCTATCTATTTCACCGGTTACTACCCCTGGGGTATCTGGCCAGGGGTATGGTGCATTATTATCTCTACCATTGTTTTCATTGTAATTAGTGAAATAAAGTATCTCCACAAAACTGGTTTAAATAAAACCAATTAAAAAAATAATTCTTTATAGCTTTGGAAATGATTTTTTTAACGGTCTCTACCTTTTTTATTTTTTTACAATTCTATCAATTTCCTCAAAATCAAGTTCCATCATTTTAGTTAGGCCGGTTACTCCGGCAGCTTCTTCAGTAAGGGGAATAATATCATCTCTTTTAATAGAATCCAGATTATATTTCCTGCACAAAGCCATTAGCTGCTGCAATCCGGTATTGATTCTCGTTATATAGTTGAACACACCGAGGGCACCCAAAGGAATCTGCTCTATTTTGTTGCCCAATCTCGCCCTTAGCTCAGGAAAACCACCAAATATTTCTGATACAGATTGGCCATACTGGGATAAATCAGCCGGGATAGACCCTTTCTCAATTAGATTGCCGATTGTCTCGCCAACCATTGCTGCAGTCATAGCGGCTCTACCGATGCCGATAAGCTTTACATAGGGGGAACCAAGGGCTAAACCTTTAAAAATAAGGTCTTCAAAAGAAAAACCACCGGTCATAACTATAACCGGTAAAGGAACGCCTCTTTCCCGCATTTTTTCACATATTTTAAAGAGAATTGCTTCAAGATAGACAGTTGGATATCCCCATTCGTTCATCATTCGTACAGGACTGTTTCCAGTACCTCCTCCTGAACCATCTATTGTTATTAAATCAACTCCGGTTTTAGAGGCGAGCATAACTGCTCTGGCTAAATCGGCAGGTCTGAAAGGGCCGGTTTTAATAGAAATAAATCTGGCACCCATTTGTCGTAATTCTTGAATTCGCCTGCTAAAGGTATTTTCTTCCCATTCTGGTAAACGTCCAATTTTATAGAAGGGAAGGCACATCTTTCTTTTATAAAGTTCCTGAATAGTTAGATCGCTAGGATCAGGCAAAACCTCATAGCCCATTTTCTGAACTTGAAGAGCCTCTTCAAGAGAGGGGAGTTTTCTTGTTCCCTGGATACCCTTAGCTGCCTGCCCAAGTTTCAATTCAACTGCATCAAAACCAATCTCCTTAATAGCAAAATCCAATAATCCTAATTTTTCGTCATCTACATTTGCCTGTAAGAATAGGGCACCATATCCTTCATTGTAATTATAAAAAGAATCGTACATTTCCTTTAACATAGGAAGATGGGTAATCCTGCCCTCTTTAATAAGAACATCAGGATCCGTTAAAGGCATATCCTCACCAATCACTGCAATCAGACCTGAAACTGCTGCTCCTGAGAAGTATCCTTTCCAGTTTAACTTTGCCATAGCCGGTAACACGAAAGGTGCTTTTAATTTAATTTTATTTGTTCCATTTCCAACCTCTACATCTAAATCTACCCTGGGATAGGCAGTCCTACCAGACTCAGTTCCGAAAGAACCAAAACAACGCCCATTTATATTAAAATGTGAAAAATCTACCGGATAATCTTTTTCTGAGGCGGTCTGAGAAGAAGTCCGTTCTGTGGGATATAATAGTTCAGGACCTCTTATAGCAGAACGGCCAATCTCGCAGGTTCCCTGACAATCATTGGTGCAAACAGAACAAATTCCTGAGAAAGGTGAAAAATCTCTGGGAGTTCTGAGTCTTGTTTTGTTTACCGTTGTTGAGTTAAAAATACTAAATGACATTTGAAATACCTCCTATCTAATAAAATATACATACAAAGTATCATTTTAAAAATTATCATATTTTTATTTACTTACTAATTTACTACAATATCCTGCTGTAGTCAAAAGGAGCAGGCCTCTATAAAGTTAGTCTGATAAGAGTATACTTAAATTTTTTTATTAATACTTTTTAATTGGTGGAAAGTAAAATGATTTTATGTTAAATTAAATGGCAAACAAAGTATATATAATAATAAAAAACAAAAGGTTCAAAGTGTATGGTTTTTAGTTTTTTGAGAAGAATAAATACCGAGGGCTTTTAAAAGAATTAGACTTAGTCTTCTCCAATGCAAGATGAGCCTGAAATCTGTTCTTAAATATTAACATATTTGACCGAACAGAAACAAGAGTCATAATAGCTATATGATGATGGTAGTTATGATGAATGACTCTAATTTAAGCAGTATGTC
>JAKQEP010000141.1 GCA_029556475.1 Candidatus Atribacteria bacterium | reverse complement strand
ACCTTCTCTTAATGTTATTTTATTTGAAGAAGCAAATGATTTAAAAAAAGCCTATAAGTATTATTCAGAAGATGAAGCATCTCAGAAATGGGATAAAATGATACTTGAATGGATGGAAAAATATCCAGAATACAATGATATGGGTGATATTGAACTTGCGGAGGCATTGGCAAGGAAATATCCAGAATATGCAGATTTGCCAAAGACGGTAAAAAAAATAGCAGGGTTAAAAACGGAGGGCGTTCTACTTTGGGAAGAAATAAGAGGGAAGAGGTCTGTGTATAAAGTAAAAGAGAAACAGACGGGCAAGATAGTAGAGTTTGAATGGTTTGGTCTTTCAGCTCCTACAGATGAAGAGATGGAGAAGATTTTTAGGGTTGCCGAAGTAAGAAAGAGGTAATTCTTTGGAACAAGATAAATCTGCTTCGCAAAATAGTCATAAAGCGAAGCAAGGCAGGGCAAAGCCTTGCAAGAGAAGGGTTTTCAAAGGTTTTATAAATGCAAAAATGCGAAACGGAGGCAAAAATGACCGAAAAACAGGACTTTGGAGAGGTTTTGACCTTGAGCGAAGTTGCCAGGTTTTTGCAGTTGAGCAAGGCAACGGTTTACCTATATGCACAGCGGGGGAAATTACCAGGTGTTAAAATGGGTAACAAGTGGAGATTTAGCAAAAAGAAAATTGAGGACCTGCTTTATACCGGCGAGGGCCTGCTTTATACCGGCGAGGGCCTGCAGAAAAGGCAGCCGGTTACATATAAAGAGCGAGGAGAGTGATAGAAAATGAGCGAAAATGATACACAAAAGGCGGTTTTATCTCCTGGAGAGGATAAAGCATTATTGAGCTTATTACAAGCCGGCAGCATACGAGAGGCGAGTAAACAGGCCGGAATCTCCGAAGCACAGATATACCGATATTTGAAAGAGAAGGAATTTATTGCAGCATACCGGCAGGCCAGGCGGGAGAGTTTAGAGGTTGCCATAAGGAAACTTGAGGGCCTTACAGGCGAGGCAATAGATACTTTGCGGAAGATTATGAACAACACAGGAAACACAGCGAGCCAGAGGGCCGGAGCTGCAAAAACGATTTTAGAGTTTGCCTTTAAGATACAAGACCAGGATTTATTACAGAGGTTTGAGGCATTAGAGGAATCTCTAAAAAATGGGAATGGAGCTAAAACAGCGGGAAATGGATAAAGACAGCACAGCGAGGGGGAAAACACCGCACAGAAGCAAAATAAAGGCAAGATAACAAGCGCGGCAAGGGTTTAGCATGGGGGTAAAAATGGGAATTAAAGCGAGATTAAAGAGACTTGAACAGAAGGCAGAGACCTGGGAGGAGAAGCAGGTTACAGAGATTATTGCCTTATTAGAGCGGTTAGACGGGGAACAAAAGGAGCCGGGAATAACAGAGTTTCTTGCCTCAAATTTACTCCGGCAGTTGTTTGACAAGGCAATGAAAGGCAATATGACAGCGATTAAATATATTTTAGACAAAGCCTACGGGCCACCACCGAGAGCAGAGGAGATACCAGAGGGAGATAAGATATTTACCAAGTTATTAAGGGAGGAGATAGCCCGGCATACTTCCCTCCCCACCGGTTGAGCAATACAGATACAGGTTGCCTTTGACAACACAAGGAAAACTTTTAAAATACGGGGGAAAAAGGAATAAGGGGGGAGAATGAACAATTTTTATTCAAGAGCACTCCGTAATCAAACAATAACATTGTCGGAAGAAGACAAAAAAAACTTCCGGCAAAAGTTATTAAGGATTAACAATCCTGTGTCTCTTGAGCAAATATTGAATAAGGTTATAAATCAAGATATTTTTAAAGTAATAGATTTGCTTCCAACAAAAAGCATAGACCTCCTTTTTGTTGACCCTCCTTATAATTTAACAAAGATTTTTAATAACAGACCCTTCAAACAGATGGGGACTATGCAATATATGGAATGGATGGAATTATGGCTTAAGAAAATAATAAGGTTGTTGAAACCTACTGCATCAATATATATTTGTGGAGATTGGCGGTCATCTTCGGCTATTCACCTTCTTTGTGAAAAATACTTTATCGTTAGAAATAGAATTACTTTTGAAAGGGAGAAAGGACGGGGTGCAGAAAAAAATTGGAAGAATAATTCTGAAGATATATGGTTTTGCACAGTTTCTAATAATTATTTTTTTAATGCAGGGGCAGTAAAATTAAAGAGGATTGTCCTTGCCCCTTACCGAGAAAGAGGGATGCCAAAGGATTGGACAGAAGAGGGGACGGGAAAATTTAGATTAACGCATCCAGCAAACATTTGGACTGATATTACAATCCCTTTTTGGTCAATGCCAGAAAATACTCCACATCCGACACAAAAGCCAGAGAAATTACTTGCCAAGATTATTCTTGCAAGTTCTAATGAAGGGGAGACTGTTTTTGACCCCTTTGCAGGTGTTGGAACGACTGGTGTTGTTGCAAAGAAGTTAAGAAGAAATTTTGTTATGGTAGAGATAGACGAAGAATATTGTCTTTATGCTGGGAAAAGATTGCAGATAGCAGAAGAAAATTCTTCTATTCAAGGATATCTTAATGGGGTTTTCTGGGAAAGAAATACCATGAATAAAATTAAAAACGCTGAAAAGAAAGTGTTGGTTAACAAAGACGATAAGGGTATTTTTTCTAATATTAAGGGGGAGAGACAATGAAAAGTCAACTTTTTTATTCTGGGGCATACGAAACGATTGAGGGCAAAATAAAGAGCTTTCTGAATGAACAACCTGACTTCTTAAATGCGAGCACTATAGGAAGTCCAAGAGCAACCGGAGATGCAATTCAGAGTATTTTAGAGAGTAACTTTGAAAATATAATTGGTGACTACTGTAAAACATATTCACAGGGATTCGCAAGACGGGCAATGGCTGATTTAGCCTTTATTGACCAAGAAGACTTATATTATGTTGTAGATGTAAAAACACATAGATTAGAGACTAAATTCAATATGCCAAATATAACTTCAGTAGAGAGATTGGCACGTTTTTATGAAGATGATAAAAATCATTTTGTGGTATTAATGATAGCCTATAACATAGATTTAGGAGTGAAAATAAAGGTTGAAAAAGTTTGTTTTATACCGATTGAATTTTTGTCTTGGGATTGCTTAACTCTTGGGGCATTAGGCTGGGGGCAAATACAAATTGCAAATGCAAACAATATTATAATAGAGCAAAGGTGTTCAAGGAAAAAATGGATGTTAGAATTATGTGATACACTATTTGAGTTTTACCCTCGTGAAATTGGGAAAATACAACATAGAATTAGTTATTTCGAAAAAATTAAGAAGCAATGGGAAGAAAAAAATGATGTTTGGATATAAAGCATGGTGAACTGAACAAGGGGGAATAATGGGGCAGTTTATTTCCGTAAAGGAAGCGAGCCAGATTTTAGGGGTTACAGGCCACACTTTAAGAGCTTTTTTAAGAGAGTTAAAAGAAAAAGAGCCAGATACATACTCTACACACATACTTACATACACACATAAGTTTAACAAAAGTCTTGTTATATATACACTTAACGAGGATTTTGTAAAAGACTTGAAAAAGCGATTTTCTACATACTTACATACACACTTACACACATACTTTGACAGCCCAGAACAGACAGCGGAGCAGAAGCGAGAGACTCCCGAAAAGGACACCGGAAGCCATGAGGTTTTTAGAGGGGTTATTGATACCTTGCAGGTAGAAATATCAGCACAGCGGGAGACATTAAACAGGCTTCTCCAAGACCATGCAAAAGAGAGAGAAAGAGCGGACCTTATTATTATGCAGTTAAGGGGAGATGTTAAGCAATTAAATGACAAGATTATGTTATTGACGGAAGGGGGAAAAGAACAGGCCGAGCCTCCGGACTT
The DNA here is from genome assembly GCA_029556475.1 of Candidatus Atribacteria bacterium. GTDB lineage: Bacteria > Atribacterota > Phoenicimicrobiia > Phoenicimicrobiales > Stramentimicrobiaceae > Stramentimicrobium. The sequence goes on along the minus strand of JAKQEP010000141.1, from coordinate 4,378 downwards.
GACTACAAAGCAAGTTAAAACAGAGCAACCGGGGCCGGAGGCAGTTGCTACAAAGCAAGCAGCCAGAGCGGAGGAATACCGGTTTACAGTTGGAGACAGGTTTTACTTTTTGAAGCAGGACATAAAGCGGATTCTGAATAAGAAGATATTTTAAGAGGGGGATACATGGAAGAAGCAAGGGAAATACAGGACTTCCTGATTAAATACTTTTCAGGGGTTAAGGATAGAGCAGAAGAACTGGAATTAAGGGCTATACAGGGGAAGAAATGCAGAACACAATTCCTTAAACTTGCCGACCTGCACACGCAGGCGGGGTTTTACTTTGTATCTCACTTCTTGACACTGAACGGGCAGGAATGGGGGGTTTACTTCGGAACGGGGACCCGGAAAGACGGGGGAAGAAAGGAAAACATTTTTTCCCTTCCTGGCTTATGGGCTGACATAGATTACGGGAAGGAAGGAGGGGCTTATGAAACGGAAGAACAGGCAAGGGAATATATTAAAACGGTTTTAGATTCCTTCCCCGAACCTTCCCTGTTTATCAATTCGGGACACGGGTTTCACTTATACTGGCTTTTAAACAAACCGTATAAAATTGAAGGGGATAACACAGCGGACATAATAAATCTTTTTGAAGAAATAGGGGCTGGCATAGGGGACAGGTTTTATGGAGACAGGGTAATGGATATAACCCGGATTATGCGAATCCCTGGGACATGGAATACGAAGCAGAAACCGTATATCAAGGCAGTAATAGAAAAAGGGAACTGGGACATAAAATACGACATTGAACGGTTTACAGAATACAGAACCCGAAGGACAGTTAAGACAGATTCTCCGGAACTGCGACTTGATACAGAAGGCGGGGAATCAGTTGAAATGGAAGAAGTGAGAAAACGAATCGGGGCAGGGTATTTTGATATGATAAAGCAAGGATGGGAAGCAGTGGGGTATTACAAAAGCAAAAGCGAACTGGACTCAGCAGTTATAAAAGCACTCAGGAAGGCAGGGTTTTCCCCCGGACAGATTAAACGAATCTTTTTAAACGAACCTATAGGGGGAAAATACAGAAGCAAGGGGAAACAGGGGGATAGTTACTTAGGGCTTACTATTGTTAATGCAGACAGATACATTGAAGAAGAAAAAATAATCAAACAGGAAAAAACAGCAATGCTACCTCATAACTTCCGAAAGCAATACTGGAATACACTGACAGGGACATTGACCCGGGGGGAACTTACGGGAGAAGAAGAACTGGAAGTCAGAAATTGGGTTGATTCCGTTTTAGATACGGAAGAATTTAAACAGGACACACGGGTTGATTGCTTACGATATGAAAAGGACATGGGGACTTATAAGCAGGTTATGCTTTTTAGGAAAACAGAAGAACTTTTTGACGGGGCAAGAAACATTGACCTTGAACTGATGAAGAAGATGTTTTTAGCACTTCTTAACGAAGCAATTAAACGAAGGGATTATGTTTTCCCCGTATATCTTCCGGGATTCCTGACATATTATTTTGGGAAGAAGGGATTAAGACCAGACAAAGCATTTGAAGCACTTATGGACTTGAACAGGGGGGAAAAATACACTGTTATCAAGAAAGATGGGAAAAGTTACTTAGTGGATTCTCCTGGTAGTTTCATAGGGTATAGACCCTTGGGGCAGGGGGCTTTTAAGGTTTTAGTGAATCCCTTATATTTCCCTGATGAGTGGGACATACGGACTGGTAAGGGGATAGGGGGATATACAAGAATACCTTTACCCTTCGGGAAGAACCCCCGGAAGAAACTGGACAGATACGAAAACGGGACAAGAGACTTTTTACGGGCAATGAAGGTTGCACATCCGGGGGTGTATCAGTTAGGGATTGAAACACTGTTAAGAAGAATCGGGGTTAAGGAATACGACCTTAAACGGAAGCAGAACATTAGAAATATATGGGACAGGATAAAGAAGGTTTTTGATGAAGAAGCACTGGAATATAAAATTATTCCCATGCGGAAAGAACAAGACATAAAATACTGGACATTGCAGGTTAGAAGGAAGGGGGCAGGGCAGAAACAGGGAAATACGGATTAGCGGTATAAATGGGGCAATATAGGACAAGATGTTATAGGACAACGGGAACGACTTTACACTTTCAGGGAACGACTTTACATTTTCAGGGAACGACTTTACACTTTCAGGGAACGACTTTACACTTTTGCGATTTTTTCGGAAACTTGGGACCCGTTGATACACAAGGTATAAAACCTATTTTAGCTTGAAAAAAATAAGCTGGGTATTATATTAGTATTATCTCTGTAATATTTTAGTGTTATAAAGAACAAAGTAAGTGAGAGCCTGCACTAAAAAATTTGGCAATGAAAAAGGGAAGTTTTAAGAGGTTTTTAGAGGTAAATGACACCACTTTAAAAAGCAGAACTGTATGAGCGGAACAGTTGAACCGGATATTTCCCCTTACGGAAGGGCAATAGCGAAAAACTGGGGGGGGATACAAGTGGGGATTGTAAAGTTTAACAATATATATTACAAAAAATAAACAGAGAGGATTAAAAAACAAAAGATTTTTTAGAACCATCTCGAGAGGTAGTTATAGAAACTGTTTTGCCTGTATAGAAACCACAGGGGGAAAAGGGTTATGCTTGTTTTGAAAAGCACTTTACCTGACACTGTAAAAAAGGAACAAAAGGGGCGGTTATAAAAAAGGGCATATAAGCAAAAAGATACTACCGGCTGATTCTTTTGCAGGTATCTTACACGGGCACCGGCTTGTTAGGTGATATATTTTTTTAGAGGGTTGCACTGTATTATTAAAAAGCAAAGGGCAGTTATTCCCACCGAAGTAGTCAAGAAACCTCCCATATAAGCATATAGCAAGGCATTACAGGCACTTTTATTATAAAGCAAGCCTTTATGCCTATAAGTAGAAAACAAGCCTTATATATACCAGTTTACCTTGAGAGATACGAATTCTTTTTTCTTATATGCCAGGAAAGAGAGGGTAGTCCCCTCCCCACCAAGCAGAGAGCCATATTTACTGGTTGTCTGCGAGAACACAAAGGATTTTTAATGTGTTAGTTATAGGTCAATATAAGACCATTAAAGGACAAAATAATACCAGCCTTGACACAGAAACCCCTCTTTTTTTTACATTTCCACATATAGGGACTTGCTATTGATTTATTGATAGACTATTAAATTATCTTTATTACTTGACAGGGATTTACTAATAGGGTATAATGTCTCCAAAGGATTTAATTTCCACCATAAAAAAAGGAGTTTTTTGACACTATAAAAAAGGCGAGTTTAGAGACACGACACGCGCACGCGAAAGCAAGAGTTTTGCAACACTATAAAAAAGGGAGCGGAGAAAATGGGGAAAAGGAACGAGGTTAAATACTTTACCAAAGATGAGCGGGAGCGGTTTATGAGGGCAGTTGAGCAGGCCGGCAATACCAGAGACCTGGTAATGTTTAAATTATTCCTATCAACAGGTATGCGGTTGAGCGAGTTAAGCAGTTTAACGGTTGGACATCTCCGCCAGGGATTGAGTTATGGGAAACTTGTTATTACAGGCAAGGGGAACAAGACCCGGACAATTCCCCTGGTAAACGGTATAAATAACGAATTAGAGCGGTTTTTATCCTGGAAGCAAGATAACAGCGAAGGCCTGCACCCGAACTCCCCTATATTCTGCAATTACAAGGGGAAAAAGATAACTAACAGGGGGATACAAGACAGGGTAAAGCATTATTGCCTTAAAGCGGGGATTCGGGAACTCTCTCCCCACAGTTTTAGGCATACAGTTGGTTTTACAATGGGGAACTCCGGAGAGCCGATACAGGTTATACAAAAACTTTTAGGACATAGCAATTTAAATACCACCAGGATATATGTAGAGCCTGACCTTGACCAAATAACAGCAAGTATGAGCCGGAGTTTAGTTACTGCATAAAATAGTCATAAAGCGAAGCAAGGCAGGGCAAAGCCTTGCAAGAGAAGGGTATTCAAAGGTTTTATAAATGCAAAAATGCGAAACGGAGGCAAAAATGACCGAAAAACAGGACTTTGGAGAGGTTTTAACCTTGAGCGAAGTTGCCAGGTTTTTGCAGTTGAGCAAGGCAACGGTTTATTTATATGCACAGCGGGGAAAACTGCCAGGTGTTAAAATGGGTAACAAGTGGAGATTCAGCAAAAAGAAAATTGAGGACATGCTTTATACAGGCGAGGGTTTATTGCAAAAGCGGCCCAGTGAACAAGTTTTATATAAAAAGCATGATGAGGGATAGAAAATGATAGAGCATGAGAAACCGGCGGACCTTCTAACACCAGCACAGGATAAAGTATTATTGAACCTTCTTCAAGCCGGAAG
>JAKQEP010000134.1 GCA_029556475.1 Candidatus Atribacteria bacterium | reverse complement strand
ATCTCCGGCCTTTTATTTTCTCTCACCAACCATGCCCATTCTTCAAATTCAGTGCTTCCATAAGCGAGTGTCAGGCATAGTCTTATTACTTCGATCATGAATAAGAGTATCCATAACCATCCACAAAAAAAACAGCATGGCATATTAATAACCTCCTTTAAAAACATAAAGATCTTCCTATTTTCTGTATCCTCCATTGCTTTATAGGAATAACCAGTTCTACCCTTTCTTCAAATTGCTCAACATCTTCTTCCTTTGGAGGTTCCGGGAAGATCCTTCCACTTTCGGCGTTGTAAGCTTTAACTACCACATCGTTAAACCTTAACCTACAACTCCAGGTTCGACCTTTCATTAGACAGAAGTAACTCTCTGCCTTTCTTTGTTCTTTCTTCTCCCATGTCTTTTTAATCTTATATTTTCCTCCTTTCTTTCTACTTTCGTAGATCCACATAAATTATCCTCCTTAAAAAAAATAGGGGCAGATGCCCCCAATGTCAAAAGAACTAACAAAACATACATCCTACCAAGCAGTCAATCCTGATTAAGACTGCCAATAGCTCATATCCCGGTTACTTATTAGAGAACCGGAAAGACTGGCTATCCTGACAGGATTTTCACCTATGCTTCCACTCTTGCAATAGTGGCGTTCTTTTCTCAGAGTGTGGATTTGAACCAACGTCTTCGGCTTTAATACCGGCGCTTCTACCAATTAAGCTAACCTCTGATAATCTTTGATACTACAGGATAATTGACACCTGATTGTCCGTCGAAGTGTCATACGGGTGTTTCGTGTCCACGCGACGAGTTTCACCCTGCAAGTTATGAGGTAAATTCCTCTCGTAAAACCTTGTACTTCAGTATTTACGACCACAGGGGTTCCCTCTGGCAGAGAAGGCAGGAGTCGAACCTGCGCCTTCCTGTTACTACAGGATGCTCTTCCATTGAGCTTCTTCTCTATACCCCGGCACACCTTATTAATCAGGCCAAGTCCGGGGCCGGTTGACTTTAAATCAAACCTGTGATTAAATAATATCATAAGTATAAATCTATGTCAATATTTATTACGAAAAATTTTTAATTAAATTTGGCGTAATATATAATTTTAAAGGAATATCGAAATGCCATCAAAGAGAGGTAGTTCTTTATATTTTGAAAAAGACGGAAGGACATGGAAATACTGTCCGCAGTGTGACCAGGCATTTCCTTTTAACCTGGTATATTACGGGAAAAATCCATGTCAGGCAAATGGATTAAATCATAGTTGTAAACGGTGCGAGGCCCGGAGGGACAGAGAGTATAAGAAGAAAGTAAAAGCAGGGTACGTCCCACCGGAGGCAAAAAGGAATTGCCAGAACAGGAACAAAAGAAAGAAAGAAACCAGAGACGCATTAAAAGAGGAAATGAAAGATCTGGAGAAGAAAGTTCGGGGTAAAAAAAAGAAACCCAGAGAAATAGGTGAAGATGATCTATTCTATGGGTTAATGTAAGACAAACAAGAAAGGGAGGTTTATCTTGAAGCAGTGGTTTTTTTCTTCTTACCTTCTGCTTCAAGTTCCTGTATTTTTAATTCCAGGTTATTCACCCTGCCTTCTATATATTTAATATCACTTTTCAATATAGATACAAACTGTCCATCTGATTTTTTCTCTCCCAATTTACATTCTTTTGTATCTCTATTAAATAGCTTACAGTCTTCTTTACAGTAAACCCCATGTGCAAAGGGGCATATTTCATTCTGCATAATAATTCTCCTTGATTTATATATTTTGTATATAGTATAATACAGGTATCTATTGAAATCAAGAGGTTAAAATAAATTGATAGGTAATACCTGGAGTATATTACACAGCCAGTTAAAACAGAAGAAAACAAAGCCAATCCTTACCGATAGAGATTATCGTATGGTATCTACCCCTTCTTCTTTTTTGGAACTCGGTCATTATGACGGCAGGAGAATTTCTCTTTTTGATTTTCAAAGAGCGTATATAGATGATATTAATACTTTTGTTGCAGTAGCAAAATCAAGACAATTAGGGCATAGCGAATATGGGATTGCAGGTTGCGCTATGGCAAAATCTCATTTATATAAACCATTAACTTCTATATTGGTTTCTTATAATTTAAAAGAATGTAAGGAAAAAATACAAAAGGCTTTATTGTTCTGGGAAGGTATTCACCCGTCTTTAAGATCTCCTATTGATCACGATAACGCCTTTGAAATATGGCTTAAAAATGGCAGCCGTTTAATTTCTGTCTTTTCGCCTCGTGGATTCTCTCGTTCAGATATATATCTGGATGAAATGTCCTTTTATGAAAACCAGACAAAAACCTATACTGACAGCACTGCCGTTATAGCCTGGGGCAAAGGTAAAAGGCAGTTAAGGATAGGCGGCACTCCCTTTGGTAAAGGCGGCCTGTATTACGATATAATAAATAAGACAGATGGGAAGTACCTGGATTTCTCTACCCATATATGGTTCTGGTGGGATTGTCCGTTATATTGCCATAATATTCCTTTAGCCAGGGAACAGGCACATCTAATGTCAACCCATGACAGGGTTATGAAGTTTGGAACCCCTGTTATTCAGCAGTTCTACAGAAATATGTTCCTGGAAGATTTTCAGCAGGAATTTGAGATATGTTTTAACGATACAGAGTTATCCTATTTCCCTTACGACTTAATAGTTCAATCAATGTCTCATTTCAGTTTTGAAGACCAGATGAAATTCCCTGAGACTATAGAGCAGATTGCTCCGAATATTCAGGGTGTTTTATTCGGAGGGTACGACATTGGAAGAACCACTGATAATTCAGAGTTCTATGTACTGGATATGAGGACTATAGATAAAAAAGCAAAAAGGAAAACTATTCTCCGGGAACTTTATCATGAAAGCATTGCAGATATGGGGCTGTCTGACCAGAAAGCAAAGTTATGTAGATTTATTGATATGTATCATTCAAATATCGGTTGTATCTATATTGATAAAACCGGCATAGGATTTAATATTGCAGAAGATCTTGCTATTTTATACCCCGATAAAGTTAAAGGCATCTATTTTACCCATGAAAGTAAAACTCAAATGATTTCTACTGCTAAAGGTTTTATGACTGATGATACACTTGAGCTTATGCCTGACAGAGATTTAATTGCACATTTTTATTCAATCAAAAGACATGTTACTTCTGCAGGGAATATGGTTTTTGTCGCAGAAAAGAACGGCAAACACCATGCAGATAAATGTATCGGTGTTTCCCTTGCCTGTTTAGCTGCCAGAAGTGCAATCGACATTGCGCCTGGAATATTCGTTTTTGGTGGAGAATGGGATTTTTCTCCTGAAATAGACATGTTTACAAATTTTAATTGAGGAGGCTTATTATGAATATTTATACAGAGTGTTTAAAAGATGGTATAGACCCTGATGCTATAGAACTAGAGTCTATAGGTAATGTAAAAGGCTTTATCGAGGTTGCCGATGAAATAAATAAATCTTACCAGGAAAAAGCAAAAACTATAGATGATTTTGAGAACCCTGTTCCTCTGGAACCAAAAGAAAACCCGGAGGATAAACTATGGACCAAACATTTTGAAAGGAAATATAAAAATATGTTTGGTGATTGACAGGGAAATTATCTTTATGTTATTATAAACATCACGCATCTATTATTTATATTTACACTATTCGTTACTAAACCAGAGAACTCGCAATCCTCTGGTTTTTCATTTTAAAATAAATTTCCATTACCCTCTTGACTTTCTACTTCTTATACCTGATAATATGTGTATAATCTTAAACTATAGATTATTATGAAATACAACAGTATTTCATATAACATAAATGTATAGAATGGAGTTGTATAGAATGGCTTTACATAAAATAAATAATGTAGAGAAGACCCCACGCTGTAAGGTATGCGGCGAACTTGCCGGATGGTATGACAAGGCGGTTCATAATGTCCAGACGAAACCTGATAAAGACAGTATGGAAAATATAGGCACAGGGAAAGGATTGGTTTATGCAACATGTGATAATCCCACCTGTCCGCTTAAATTAAAAGGCGAGCCTATAGTATGCCAGCATATAGATCACAGGCCGGACCAACATAAGGTAATAACAATGGAAACCCGGAAGATAAGAAGCAGATACGACCTGCCATATCCCTATAAAGGAATGGATAGTTGTATGGTTGAGGGGTTCTATACAAGACACGACGGTAAATTAATAACCTTCCAGTGCTGCAGGAATGAAGCCTGTATGCAACACTTTTATGAACAAGGTAAAAAAATAGGACAGGCCCCATTAGGATAACAAGGAGGATAGATAATTGCCGGTTGCTACTGTAGATAAAAAAGGTAAAAGAAGACCTACTAAAGTTATCGTAAAGGAATTACAGGAAGAGAAGGAACAGTTACAGGATTGTGATGTAGATCCTTTTTCTTTTTTAGAGAAGAGTTTCCCTGAGAGTTCATATCTGGGAAATGAAAATACCCTGTCAATTCCAAACTTCTTAATTCGCGGTTCCAATGGATTAAGAAAACCTTTTTTATATCAGTACCTATTTGATAAAATTACCTGGATAGGTGCAGGTATTTCAAAGATAGGCGATTCCGCTTTTTCCTCCGGTTGTAAAATAGTAAACGCTAAAAAGGGCGTTCCTATAGATAAAAAAGCAGGTGATTACCCTGCCGTTACATTCTTAAAAGAATTGTTCGCCAATCCGAATAATGATCAGACTTTTCTTGAATTATATAAACAGGTGATTATAGATCTTTGTGTAAATGGGAAAGGTTATTTTATTATAGAGTTCCTTGAGGATACTCCTCCATTTAGAACCCCTATTGCAATATATAGAGCAGATTTCCGATGTATGCGACCTGTCTATCTTCATGATTATTTGATATACAGTCAGAATGTCCCTTATTTAGAAGCAAAAAAATATAAGAATAAAATAGTTATGTGGTGTCAGGAAGTTATAGAGGGGTTAGAATCGTTTACTGAAATTACGGGAAAAGAGCAAAATTCAAAAACTCCCTGGATAGTAGGGAATGGAACGAATACAAAATACTTTTTCCCGGAGCAGGTTTTAGAGATAAAGCTTTATGCAAACGGTGTTTCCCCTTTAGAGTCTTTAGAAGATAGCATTGCAACTGAGATTGCAGCAAAAAAATATACATATTCGTATTTTAAAAATGCAACAAAAACCGGTATGGTATTGACCCTTGAAAAAGGTTCAGCAGCAGACGCGAAGCAAAATAAAGAATGGTTAATGAATGAATATTCAAAACCTGCCGGGGCATGGAAACCTCTCTTTTTATTGGGTGGCGTTAAAATGGTTGCCTCCGGCGCAAATACATCAGATGTGCAGTATTTAGAAATCAGGGCATTTAATAAAACTGAATGTTGCGCCGCCATAGGCGTACCGGAAAGTATGTTTGGAGACGGTAACGAAGAGGACACAATTAACTTCGAAAATAATACAGTCGTTCCAAAAGAAAACCTTGTGTTGATGAAACTGCAGAAGAAATTTGAAGATATACTTCCCTGGTTCAAAGGAAGTTTTGTTATCCAATCTGGCAGAAAATCAAAAGCCAGTTACCATATGATGAAGATAGCTCAGTTACAGGCTATGATCGGCGGTTCTGTAAATGAAAACAGAGAACTCATTAAACTGCCTCCGAAAGACGGGGAAGAATATGACGATGCTTGCCTTGCATCAAATATAATGCCTGTAAAGATGTTAAAGAAAACTATAGAGTCAAAAAATAATAGTATAGGCCCTAAAGTGGTAAGGGATAACTTTACCGGACAGAGAAGAGACGAAAATATCCAGGGTGGTAAGTCTGGAATAACAAATGAACAGAGGTGAGAGTAATGGAAGTTCCCGGTTTTATACCTGAGAAATATAAACAAATATGGACTGATACATTCAATGCCATTTATTCTAAAAAAGATGAACATGAATCTTTTAGAAGAAGTGGTGATATTTACGATGATATAGAAGTTAAAGCCTATAGAATAGCGTGTGGCAGAGTCAAAGCTGAAGTTATCAGAGAGTTTTCTTTTAATATGCTCGTTAACACACCTATGCCTATAGAATATATATCAACCTGGGATTTTAAGGATGAAGGCATAACAAAAGCAAAACCAGAAGATAAGCAGGTTAATTTTAACTTTAAAAAATCCAATGTGGATATTGGACTCGGAGTAATTTATGGTATCGCTTCTAAAGCTGATGTAGTGGATCAGGAAGACGAGATCATTGAATTAATAGATTTGAAGATGGCGGCACATGAGTTTATGTCTGAAAGCAGAAATGGTGATATAGACCATGACTGGAAAAATCATGGTGATGTAGTGGAATCCTTAGTTATGGACAAAGCTTTTATCGACATGGTTAAATCCGGTGAAATTGCAGAAGGTGACTGGTTTATAGGTTATAAGCCAAACGATCAGGAGGTTGCAAAAAAAGCCGCATCTGGAGAAGATTTCAACGGGTTTTCGATTGGCGGCATATGCCGCAGGGTAATCGAAAGGGGTGACGATAGTGGCAGTAACAAAAAAGCTTAAAGATTTAAAAATAAAATCTATAAGTTTGGTATCCAATAAATCCCGACCAGTTAATCAATATTCGAAATTGACTTTCGTAAAGTCAAAGAAGGAGGAAAAGAATATGACATTTCAAGAGTTCATGGAAGCTGCTTATAAGAAATTCGGATATGGAAACACTCCTTCTGCAGATACCCCTGCAACCATAGCAAAAGCAGAGGTTTCAGATCAGAAAGCAGACCCATTACCCGAATTTGTAACAAAAGCAGAATTTGATACTCAGTTAAAAACTCTTGGCGATAAGATAGATAAACTTACCGATGTTTTAACCAAAGGCGCAGAAGTTGAAAAAGCCGAAAAAGAAAACACCGGAAAGTTTATTGCCGATTTCGCGGAGATGTATAAACAGGACAGAGAAGCTCTTAAAGCTGAAATTGCAGAAGAGATTGTAAAAGCTAAAAGAGCCGTATCCCCTGTACAGGAACAGCCCTCTCTTGAGGAATTAGTGAAGAAATCCCTTCACCCGGATAGTTTATTCGGTTTCAGTAATAAAACCGGTAAGGTTATGGAAGGCATAGTAAATAAAGGGATTACTGACGGTAAATATAAAGTAAACTCACAGCCTATGCCTGTCAATTCAGCACTTCAGGCATTCCGTGACCTGATGAACTGCAATATGACGACAGGAGGTATTTAATATGGATTTACTTATTCAAATGTTATTGGGTGCTTTAATGGAAAAAGCTCAGTTAGATTCCACTACAGCAGCTAATTTTCACCGCCAGGATTTAAGTTCTACTATATACCTCGAAGGTATGCCTGAAGCGAAGTTTTTCTTGAGACTTCCTACTACACCAGCAAAAGATAAGTTGCATTACTGGAGTAAGACTTCCATATCTGCTCCTGACGGCACTTCCGGGTATGTTACAGAAGGTGCAAGACCTTCAGATAAACACACCACACCTGACAGATTGTATAACAATCTCTTTAGGCGCGGTCTGGCCTGCAAAATTACTGCTACAGAGATGGCTCTTTATGCCGCCTCCGGTGGATGGCAGTTATCCGAAGCAGGAAGATTACAGGCGTTCAACGATCTGATGGCCTATCAGATGTATATGAATACAAAGTATTTACTCAGTTTACTGAACTATGTGTTCATAAACGGTGTAGGTACTACGACTATAGACGGCGGTTCTGCTGATGTACAGTGCGACGGACTCATACAGGCATTATACTATTATGACTCTGTTCCAACGGCACAGGGTAACATAGTAGATGCCTCCGGTGCATCTCTTACAGAAGCAATGATGATTTCTCTCGGTAAACTCATTGCAGATCGTAGAACCGGATTAAAACCACAGGTGCAGTATGTTACTTCCGCACAGAAGAAGATAATAAATACCTGGGGCGGTACTATCTTCTTTACAAGAAATGAGAACGTACCTGCCGGAAGAGATGTGTCCAGTTACAATAACGGATACTTTACTTGCAACATCGACATAGAATATGATCTTCCTACCACAGAAGATGCAGCCGTAAGCTGTATGGTTGATCATACCGATATGAAGAGGGCAGAACTTATCCCGATAACTGCGGAACCTCTCGCAAAAATTGACAATACAGTAGAGAGAATGATTACCTGCGAAATGACTTTCGAATACGGCACTCCCGTAAGTTCCGGTCAAATTGTGGGCTTGAACGAATAAGGATGAAGGGGAGGGGATAATCCTCCCCTCTTATCCCGGAGAGAGAGGAATAATGTATACCTTTTTTTGCCAGAAAAATCCAAATTTAGTGACTCCCTGCAGTGAAACAGAAATGGTTCAATTTTATAACCATTTTCTTTCACTTAAAGACCAGGATATTAAAAAGGTTGAATATCTCAGGAACTCTATAAAACAGATGGGAGATAAATGCTCTTTTAAAGAGATTACTCCAAAGAAGATTGTAGGAGACGGCAAATTAAATATACTGGTTCAGAGGCTCGGAGGACTTGGAGATATATTATTTTGCACTCCTATAATTAAATATCTTCATTCTTTAGGCCATAACATAAACTTCTTTTTACATTTCGGGTATTGGGAAGCTCTGGTAAATAATCCATATATAGATAAAATATACTGCCTTGAAAATGGATTAAAACAGGAAAACAGACCTCCTGTAAACGGGGTATTACCACTTTCTATTACACCTGAGATATTTTCATCTCACGATAAAACCTGTGTATTTCAGGGAGCAATAGAACATAATAAGCAGGCAGAGATAGACCATGTAATTGACGCTTATTATAAATGGGTTGATATTGACCCGGAAGGAAAACCGAAAGATCTTATTATAAATCTCACAGAGGAAGAAAAAGCATGGGGATATAAGGATTTAATTGCTATGGGTTATAATCCGAATAAGCCCTTTGTATCAGTTTCCCCTGATGCCAGTTTTGCAAAGAACAGATCATGGCCTATACCGTATTTCAAGAAGTTAAGAGATTTATTAAAAGATGATTTCAATGTGGTATATATTCATAGAGATGAGGGCCGGACACCGCAAAGACCCAAAGGATGGTCACTCCGGCAGATGTTCTCCATAGTTTACAACATGGACTTATGTGTAACGGTAGACACGGGAGTTCTCCATGTGGCAGGAGCCTTTCAGAAAAATATAATTGCTTTATTCGGATCATTTAACCCTGATTTAAGGGTAAGGTATTATAAAAATTGTGAAGTAATCTGTAAGAATCCTGGACTATGCGGTAAATTTTGTTTTTCACATGGAGATCAATGTGAATATGTTTTTAATAAGTTATCATTAAAACAAAGAACGGTAAAAACAAACTGGCAGGGTATATATCCTCCATGTTTGACGGCAATAAAACCTGATGAAGTCGCAAAGAAAGTAAGAGAAAGAATAAATACAGAAAGGCGTGTGGCAGCATGAGAACAGTTTATTTAATTATCCTAAACTGTAATAATATGAGTGTTATCCCTGAGTTATGCCATTCATTAAAAGAGGCATTGAAAAATAATGAATATCCGGTAGATATTCGCTTTATTGACCAGGGTTCAACAGATGGAAGTTATGAGTTCCTTGAAGAGTTCTGCAGTTTATTCAATAACTGTGTGAGTTGTACCGTAAGAAGATTAAAGAAAAATGTAGGCACGACAAAAGGATGGAATATTGCATTAAAAGATATATGCAATTCCCATACAAATTATGTATGTTTGATTAATTCGGATATGAAAGTCAGTAAGAATTTCTTAAAGCCCATGATTGACATTATGGAAAATAATCCTAAATGCGGTATGGTATCGAATACTCTCAGGGACTATACAAACATAAACTTCGTTCAGAATTATGGCCCGGATATGAGTAATCCCTGGCATTATAGAATGGGAATAATGCCTGTAGAATTATTTAACAATGTTAAACCGTTTCAGGCAGAATGGGGGCATATGGGTTGCACTTTATTCCGGTCTGAAGTGTTCGAAGATATTGGATTATTTGATGAAAACTTTTTTATTTATTCCTGTGATTTCGATACACAATTTAGAATGAAACTGGCAGGTTATGAAATATGGTTTTGCCCTCAGTCTTACGCGCAACATAAGACTTTTGTTACCTGCAATGAGTTAAAGAAAAATCCTGTAATAGAAGAACTCTGCAAGAAAGACGGAGAATATCTTCACTGGAAATGGGGAGATAAAGTTTTTGAGTGGTTTAATTACACCTTAACTCATGATGTAAATAAAAATCTTAAAGCCGTATACGGAGAGGATTTTAAAATAAATGAAATATATTCTTAACCCTTATAAAATATTAAATCATGTTCCTGTTTTAAATGAAATGATAAAAGATAATAAAACTCCTCCTATGGCGGTTGAGATTGATTTAACAAATCTCTGTAACCATAACTGCATATGGTGCATGTTTGACCGTTACAGGGCAAAAAATCCTGTTTCTCTGGAGAAAGATTTAGTCTTTAATCTTTTACAGGATTTAAAAGCTATAGGCGTAAAAGCTATAACCTATGTCGGAGGAGGGGAACCATTACTTTATCCTCATTTTAAAGAGGTTTTATATAAAACAAAGGAACTTGGTTTTGATTGCGGAGTAGTAACAAACGGTGAGCTATTAATTGAAAATATACAAGCTATAAAAGATTGCTGCCAGTTTTGCAGAGTTTCCCTTGATGCAGGATCTTCAGCAGACCATAAAGCCTTGCATAGGGGCAGATGGAACTCATTTAAAAGAGTTCTTCAGGGTATTGAGGCATTAGGAAAAGAAAAAGGAGATCTTATTCTGGGAGTTGCCTTTTTACTCCATACTATCAATTTCTATAAACTTACGGAGTTAGTCAAAATACTTTCTATCTTAAAAGTGGATTACCTGCAGGTAAGACCTGTTTATATGCCCGGCCTTGTTTTCACAGACAGGGTAAAGCAAAAGATTAATATACAGATTGATGAAGCTCAGAAAATGGCACATACGACAGGATTGCACCTGATTACATTTAAACACAGATTCCGGGAATTCTACGAAGAGGATTTAAGACCGGAGAAATGTCTTGCTCATAATATCCTGTCCATCATAGGTGCGGACAGCAATGTTTATCTTTGCTGCCAGTTACGCGGCAATCCTAAATTTTCAATAGGTAATTTAAAAGAAAAATCTTTTAAGGATATATGGGAAAGTGACCAGAGGCAGGAAGTAATAGACAGGATTGATTTATCCCGGTGTCCTCCTTGCAGATATAAAAAGTATAACGAGATTATGGAATATCTATCTTCGGAAAGGAGACATGCAAACTTTTTATGATATACAATAAAGATTTTAAAAGAAATTATCAGTTCAGTGAATATGTTTCCGTTGAAGATTTTAAGAGCTATCCCTTATCCCTGGATATTGAATTAACAGATGCTCAGATAAAATTTATTCTCGATAATGCAGGATATGTAATTCAGAAGGTGATTACCAGGCCCATACTTTTAACTCCGGTTGTAGACAGGGTAACAGGTAATGACAATTATAACATCATGGTAAGGTATCCAATAAACGCCTTAAATAAGTTGCTTGAGAATTATGGAACTTCCAGTGAAGAGGTTGCGGATGAATATATAAAGTTAAGCAGTATATCTATGGATACTTCTCCACTGTATTCAAATAATATTGAGAAATTAAACTCTGTCTGGGATAGCGAATGTATTTATGAGTTTCAGTATACCACAGGGAGTATTACTTTCCCATCTGAAGTTAAAATGGCAACAATTTTAACGGCTGCCAGTATAATAAATAATCAGGAACGTAAAGGAATAAAATCTGTAAAGATTGCAGATTTGCAGGTTAATTATTCACAGGAATTCGATATAATTCCGCCTGAAGCCCTGTCCCTGTTATCCGATTGGATAACAAAACAATATGTTGTATAGGAGGATTTAATATGGAACAGTCAATGGTAATAGATTTAACAGTATCGGTTTCTGAAAGTACAAAAAGCTCTACTGTATATACTACGAGAGTTTCAAGTACAATAGACGCAAATAATACTTTTTATATCCCTGTGCCGGATCTGACAACAGATAAAGAGGTAGACCTCGCTACTCTTTTAGGCAGTGCTGCAGAATATGTAATTATAGACTCGCCGGAAAGAATATCCGTAAAGACAAATTTAAACACAAATGACGCTCAAGTCGGTAAACTTATTGTCCTGTCCGGCACATCTGTCAGTAAAGTATTTATAACAAACGCCTCCGGTGAGGATATAGACGTAAAGATTATCGCAGGAGGTTAATGTGAAATCTTTAAAGAGATTGCTTGCCAGAGAATTAAATCATTATTCTGCATTATGTCAGATATTCGACCTTGAGGATAAATTTGTTAAAGAGGAACATATACAGATTTCTCCTGTCCAGAGGTCAATAGATGAAAATATATCAGCATTTGGCAGAACTGCCGTATTCCCTTACAATACGGTGGTTAAGTCAGGATATATTATCAAAAATACTGCAGAAAATGAAGAGTATTTTATATCATCCTGGCGAGCAGTTTCTTTATGCAGTTCCCCTGCAGCTTTTTCCGCTTTTCTTTTACAGATAAACGCTACCGGAGATATATACCGGAATGAGGAATTAGACTTTAATCCTGATACAGGAGAGGTTAAAACCGGGTACGTAAAAAAAATAAGTGGTCTTAAACTTTATGTCCAGAAAAAAGATTGGACAATGGAAATGATGACCGCCTACGGTAGAGAGCAAAAAGGATATGAAACTATCATGTGTCAGGAACGAGATATAAGACAGGGTGATAGAATACAATGTCCTGATAAAAAATATATAGTCCAGGATATAAACAGAATTATAAGAGATAATATGTTGTCTCTGCAGGTAGGCGTAAACATCAAACATATAGAGGAATAATCATGCTTGGAATAGGCCAGAATTCAATATCAGAAAATAAACGCGATACAAGCGATAAATTGTTTTATTACCGTCACCATAGAACAAAAAGCTTTGCTGATCTTGGTCGTATGGGTGGTTCTATCCCAAATTATTTCTCTGTAGAATTAGATGTCAGTGGATTTTTTAGAAATATAAGAGAAGCTTTTTTAATAGAACTGGAAGCTTTACAACAGGAGTATATAACTTTTGTTTCCGGTGTATATAGAAACGCTCAGTTTATATCTTTTCCAGGAACTCCTAAAATTATTACTGCTACAATGCAGAAAGTTATCGGAGCATTTATTGCAAAGGTTGCAGATGTAAAGAAATTTTACCTTGCCTATGTCGAACATGGCACAGGAGTTAACGCTATGGCCGGATGGACTCCCGACATGATGGATTCTGTTATAGGTGCAGAAAGAGGAATTCAAAGACCGGCAGACGGCAGGATTGTTCCCAGAGGTAAAGGGTATGAATGGACAGATCCCGGAGGAGAAACACATCCGGGGGCAAACTTCCTTTTCATACCACAACAGAAGGGAGTTAAACCGAACAGAGATAAAGAAAGTCGGAAAGGTGACGATAGAAGTCAATTTAAAATAAGGCCCTGGTCTATGGGTCAGGTAGGACAAGGCTTATTAAATCAGAAAAATTTCGCTTTTCTCACAAAAGAAAAGCTTTATATATTTGCTCAGAAAGTATATGACAGAGCTTTAAGTATGCCTGGAAGCTTTAAACAGGGTGGTAAAATGGAAAGACTGACCGCCACTAGATATAAGCAGTTTACCGAAAAAGTAGGTAAAGAACAGGTATCTTCAGGGCTTGGACAATTCAGACTTAAAGCGACGAGTGAAAGATACGAACAGTTTAAGAAAAATCAGGGAAGTAGACCTGGATTTGTTGATGGAGATTATTAATTATGATAATGAAACCGAATTATATATTCAGTGCTATATGGAAGGTAATATCCAATAATGAAGATATATTAAAATATCTCGGTATGGATATAAGTACAAATAAAAAAATAGTCAGACAGAGGATATTACCAAATCTTCCCACTGAATATAATAATCTTCCTGTTATAACTGTTCTTGGAAGAGTAAACGGAAGGGAAAGCCCTTCTATGCCATTTATGGATGAAATTCAATTTCAAATACATGCTCTTACTTACGATGATTCGTATGCCGAAAATATTGGCATTTTAGAGCAGATCAGGGAATTAATCGACAATGAAACTCTCCCATTGGAAGAAGATAGCGGTATAGCTTATTGGTCGGGTTTTCGATGGTTAAATGAGGGTAAAGTTCCAGATATTTCTCCTGACGTATACAATTATTATCATACCTATCAAACCGAACTCTACAGGTCTTTTAGTAAGAGGTCGGGAATGTAAGAAAGGAGATAGATTATGCAAAAAATTCTTCGCGGTGTTGGAACTTTCAGAGCAAAAATTCCTTTCGGAACTTCTGAATTATGGGTTCCATTCATCACTGCAAAAGAAATAAATCTCGGTATTTCTGCAGAAGATGCACGCCAGACCGGTGGTGACAGATATTTCCCACTGGATATTATGACCACATCTAAAACAGGTACCGTCAGAGTTACAGATGCGGCACTTCATTTAGATATATTTAAGCTCCTCGGCACAGGTGATCCTGGCTCTACAGAGAATTTCCAGGTAAAAGAAATTCTTACTGTAAGTGCAGGTGGGGTTATTACCACAGGAGCTTCTTATGTCGTTGGAACCGTATCCCTTATGGATCAATATGAAAATTTTGTGTCCAGTGGATATGTGGCAACTGACGGAGCAACTATTACAGGATTGAGTTCTTATGCAACTACCAAAATGGCAGTTATCTATGAAACTGCCGATGTAAGTGACGCTGTAGTATATTCAATCCATGTAAATGATTTACCGACATACTTTGAGTGTGTCCATGTAAGTCGCTATAGAGATCCTGCAGATAACAGCATTAAATTATTCCAGACAAGAATTTACTCCTGCAGACCTAAAGGAAATCTGGAATATTCTTACCGTCATGGAGAATTTTCTGCTCCGAGTTTTGAGGCAGAAGTTCTTGACCCTGGCCGTGTAGATGGCGCAGTTTTAACTTACGCCTTCGGAACAGAACCGGCAGGACTTACTACGAGTTAACCTATCAGGGAGAGGGGTTATCCTCTCTCCCTCAAAAAATAAAATAGGAGGAATTATTAATGGAAAAGGGTTTAAATGAATACACCCAGGCAAAAGACATAAGTTTTCAAAAAATGCTCGGTATGGGAGGCGTAGAATTTACAGAATTCCAGATGAAAGACGGTGTAAGAATTACCGTTACTCATTTTGCAATGCCTATTACAATCAAAAATCTCAAGAAACTGGAAGCTCTTAAAGAACAGATTGACGAAATCCGTTATAACTTCAGCACAGAAGCAGAAGTAATCTTAAAGAAAATGACAGAGGCTCAGAAGAAATTTACAGAAGATATGCCTGCTGAAATTTCCGAAAAAATAACAAAAGAAATAAATGAACTGGAAAAAGAATATAAGAAAAAAGAAAAGAAATATAAAACAGCTATCTTAGATAAAAAGCTTGACGTTGCTGTTCTCTGTTTCTGTAGAACAGAGGAAACAACTAAAGAAGAAATTTCAGAATGGATTGATATGCAGAGCCTTGAAAGAATATGTGAGATTGCAGACGGGATGAGTTACCCCCCAAAGCGATTACCGGAACCGGAGGAGAAGGAGATGTAAAGAATAAAGTATCTCATTGGTTTACCTTATTGCTTCTTCACATACTTGGATTAAAGGTAAACGATATACAGGAGTTAGATTACTGGCAGTTTTACGGGTATCAGAAGGTCTTAAATGAGTTAGTCAAAATATATTATCTCTTTGAGGGGCATATAAAACGGATAACCCGTTTATTATTTGTAATATCTACATCTCCCTGGATAGGCTTAAAAGATACTAGTATAGAAAAATTCTTTGAGTTTGAAGAATTATTACAGGCATCATCAGGAGAAAAGAAAGAGAAAATAGATCCGCTTGAAGGTAAAGGCGAGTGGATAGAAAAGAAAGACGGCACGAAAGAATGGGTTTATAATTACGAAGGTCTTCAGGATATAAGGAATTTCTTGGATAAGTTTAATGGCAGGAGGGGAATATAAATGGCAGGAGATCCCACAGGGACAGTTTTTTTAGCAGGTAAAATTCAGGTAGGGCTTGAGTCCGGCAACACTCAACAGAATTTAAGCAATATAATTAAATCGGTTAAAGAAGAGATAAGTGTATTTAACCAGAGTAACAAGCTTATTATTGATGTCGATGTTCAAAACGCTATGAGGATAAGATCCCTTGCAAATAATATTCGTGATATTAAATCTGCCATAGATTCCCTGTCAAATGTTAAGGTTATCTGGGAGAATATGAGTACGCACATGAAAAGTGCGTTTGCAACGGCTAACAATTTAGCAGTTCTTGCTAAAGATTTACCTAAAGTTTTCGAACCATTAAAAGAGTCTTTAATGCTAGGCCGTGAAGTTCGTTCCAGTATTATGGATTATGCAGATGCCTTAGACCGTATTAAAGCAAATGCAGGACTCCTTACCACTTTAAAAAGTAAACTTCCTACGGTTCTCTCTTCAGTGAATACCCCATCTGTTGTTCCGGGAGTTGTCCCTGCAGGTACTCCCGGAGGAGCCGGTGCAGGCAGTAAAGCAGCCCAGGAATATAGAGACACCGTTGAAAAATTACATGCTGCCCTTGTAAATGTATTCAAAGATATAAATAACCTTGACAGAAATGAATTCTGGAAGAAAAATAAAGAAGTTATTATTCAGTCTTTTAATGCTCTGCAAAAATACCATGAAGAAACAGGGAATGTTTTTGCACAGGGTCAGGATTATGTGAAATTAATTCAGATGATAAACAAAGAAGGTATAAAACCTTCTAAAGGATTAATGGAAGAAGAAAAATATCTCCAGGGTATACAGCTTTTAAGAAAAAATGGGATTATAACGGAAGCAGAATATAACGGATTTATCCTGAAAAGGCAGGAAGCTTTAAAGAAAGAACAGGATGCCAGTAGAAATGCTCTTTCTCTTCGTGCTGAAATGCTTCGAAATGCAAAAAGAGAATCGGATCAGGAGATAAAAAACGTTGAAATTCAACACAGAAAAACCGTTGAATATGAACGCCAGAAGTTCGCAAAGGAAGCTAAAAGACTTGGAAATACTGGAGATATTGCCGATAATCAACTTGCACAGGCGGCAATAATAAATAGAATTAATAATTTAAGGAACTCTACAGACCTTGCAGATAAAAGAGAGATAATTAATCTTAATAAAATATTAGACCAATTAACGAAGCAGGAAGTTTTATTGAAAAATAAAATTTCCCTCACCACAAGGGAAAACGAACTCCTTGCAATGATGGATCGTTACCTTAATGGTGGAACAAAAGAAATTAAAAATCAGGCAGGCGCAGAGTTAAGTAAATTAAAAGTATCAGAAAAAGAACTTCTCCTGAAAACAGCCAAAAATAAATTAGACAGCGAGCATTACGATCAGCTTAAAAAGCAGTTAGGTTACAGAAGAGGTATAACTGAACTGTTCTTTGATGAAATGCGGAACTGGCCTTTAATGATTGCCCGGCAAGCTGCCTATGGCGCACAGTGGACTTTAATATTTGGAATTATCCACAGAGTTCAGGCAGCTATAAGAGAAGGTCTGAGGTTATATGGGGAATTCGAAAGAGGCACTTCCAGGGCATTAAGGACAGGCTTAACGCCTACACAGCTTGCCGGGGCATTTACTCCACAGGCAAACGGGGGTATGAAAGAAGCTGTTACCCATTACAGGGAATTACTTAACATTCAGGCAATGATATTTACCTCCCGGCATAAAGCAAGTGTAAAAGAATATATGGATGTTATCTATGAGTTAACTTCTGCGAACATGAGCCTGTCAAAGGCTATGCAATTTGCAGATACTACCATGAAGGTTGCCATAGCTGCAGAAGGTGACATGACGCAGACAGCCCGAACAATGGCAGGTCTTTATAATATATATGGTAAGACTATTAAAGGTGTCGGTTCTGAACAGGAGAAATTTAATCAGATTGCAAATACTGTCCTGGTTACATGGTCAAGAGAGCAGATTGAATTGACTGAATTAAATAACGCTTTAAAATATGTGGCAGCCTCCGGTAGAGCCATAGACCTTGATTACAGGGTTCTCGTTACAACTATAGGGCATTTAAACACTCAGATGATCAGGGGTGCGACGGCAGGCACTGGCCTTCGTCAGATGATGAGTCAGGTAAGTAAAGATGCCGGTGGGCTTAAAAACGCCTTTGGTGGTTTTACCAATGATTTAATTGCCTTTTCCAAACAGGAAAAAATGTCTTTTGACCCTCAGAAACCAATGGATTTTATCGCCGTCATGGAAGCAATGAGAAAGAAACTTCTTGCCAATAGAAAAGATTTTGTCGATTACGGGCAGGATATAGTATTTACTCAGAAAGAACTCTCGGAGGCATATAAGATTATGTCTTTAAGAGGCGCAAATGTAGGCTTGACTTTACTTCGAACCTTACCTGAATTTAAAAAGAAAATGCAAGAGACTTTGGGACTTACAAAAGATTTCGCCGATAACTTCATTAAAATTCAGGAAATGAATATTCCTGTTCAGTGGGAAACTATGCTTAAAAACCTTGCTATGTTACCGGCAGCTTTTCTTATGGGTGCAACTCATACAGAAAGCATTGCGCAGGCAATGGCAAATATAAATGCTTCTATGACCAATGTAATAGTCGGGGCATTTGCTGTGGGTAAAACTATTTCAGGATGGGGAGATTATATA
>JAKQEP010000101.1 GCA_029556475.1 Candidatus Atribacteria bacterium | reverse complement strand
AAGATTATGCCGAAAAGTAGGAGCTTTGCGGTCAAAAGAAATGGCTACATAAGCTGCTTGTGTATTTTCCAGGATGTGCAAAAAAGAATTTATTACCCCGAAAATAGCACTGGTATGCATTCCCTTGCTGTTGATTAAAGGATTTTTAATGAAAGCAAAATGAGCCCTGTATAATAATGCAGTGCCGTCAATTAAGTACAGTTTCTCATCCATTCTGAACTTCCCTTTTTTTTCTAAATTCATTAAAATAAGAGAAGGGATTTTTTGGCAAGCGAATTTTGAAAAAAGCAGGAGTGCGGAATTGAGAAATAATTGCAGCAGGTTGGTAACAGCAATTCTTATGAAAAAGAACTTGACTTGGATTGACAAGCTGGAAAGAATGTAATTGGTTAATTGCTCTAACATAGATTGTGAAAAACGAGGATGATAAAATGTCCTCAAACAACATGAGAAACAATGAGGTGGAATTTATACCAACTTTTGGGACCAAACAAAACTCAGGGTTTCCCAAATTATTAAACACATAAGGAGAAGAAATGAAACAATATGTATTATTGCTTGCCTTGGTGCTCATTTTAATTCCTTTAAGTGGAACAGAAAGAGTAGGAGGTTGGATTCATAATGATACTGTCTGGACTGCAGTAAATAGTCCTTATATTGTGCAAAGCTTTCTCTATATTGCTTCAGGAGTAACTCTTACGATAGAACCTGGAGTTCAGGTTCTGGTTATGGGTGCTTCCAATAGTGTTGACTGGTGGGATTTTTTCTGGACAGGAACAGCAAGCCATCCAATTGAGCCAATTGCCAAAATGATATTGGTTTATGGTAAAATTGTGGCATTGGGCACAGAAGAAGAACCTATAATCTTTGATACCTATCAATCTGATTCCAGTTACCGTTGGGAAGGAATTCATTTTTTTGAGGATGCACCTAAATCCAGCTTTGAACATTGTTATTTTAAAAGAACTTATATAGCATTACTAAACTATTATTCAGGTTTTGATAGCGGTGCCTTACGCTTTTATAATGGCAGATTCCATATTAGATACTGTACTTTTTTAAACAATATGGGTGCAATTGGTGCATATGTTAATGAAGATAGTGTAATCTATGGATGTAAATTCTTATCCTTTGATCTCACTGGCTTTTTCTATTCATCTACTTTTATAGGTATAAATTCCACTTTGGAAATTCCTCCCAAACTTATTATTGCCCGATGTGAATTTCAAGGAGAAGCAGATGATATTGTATGTGTTAATATAAATGTTATTATTTTAAATTGTAAATATATTAATTTCAGGGAGAGATATATGGTAAAAAGTGATCAATTGGATCGCTATACGGGAACGGTTAGTTATTATGGGACTATTTCCACTAACTCTACACTTAAATTGTATTGTGGTTCCTGGGCTGAAACAGACACTGCCTATTGCCGTAGAAATATAATCCTTAATCCTAATTATTTTGTCTTTCGTTCTGAATATGGCAGTAGTGGATCTGGTCATTATTTTGTTTCCGATAATTACATTTACGGTTATGCGATATTATATATTAAAGCTCCCAATTCCGATGTTCATAATAATATTATAGAATCCCTTTTGAACTACCCCGTAGGTTTTAGAACCTCTGATCCTTATGCACCGGTTCAACCCAGATTCTACAACAACTTATTAAGATATGTTAATCCTGATAATAATACTACTACACCGATAAGCTCCAGAGATTCATCACCCATATTATTTAATAATGATATAATCAATTTTGCTTATCTTTCTGATTCTGTGAACTCAACCGCCTTCTTTTATAATAATATTTTGGATGACGGATATATCTCTACCCGAAAGAGTACGGAATCAATTATTGATCCTCCTCTACCCTCATTATATAACAATTGTTTACGGATAGCCGTTTCTCCGTCTTATACCCTGGTAGATAATATTTTTGCTGATCCTTTATATACTGATTCTCTGGCAGGAGATTTTACCCTTAGTGCAAATTCTCCCTGTATAGATGCAGGAACTTATGTTCCTTATATGCCGGTATATGATTTGCGTTATTATAAAAGGTCTGTTCCCGGAACTAATAATGGTTTTCGGTTTACCGATATCGGGGCTTATGAATACAACTCAGTTTACATAGGTGGAATAAGCGGTTATGTTTATGATTCTTTAACTTTGGAAGCAGTGGATTGTGCCAAAATAGAAATAATCGGTAAATTGCCTGAATTCAGTGATACTTTGGGTTGTTTTCCTTATAAAACCGGTGCTGGA
>JAKQEP010000099.1 GCA_029556475.1 Candidatus Atribacteria bacterium | reverse complement strand
TGATCCCCTTATTCATTATGCCAAAATTCTAAGTGCTATTGATAAATTGCAACAAACACAAGATGCTTATACTTATTATAATGCCCTGGCAAGCGATTCTGGAATTTTTTTAAAACCGTTTCATAGCTTGCAGGAACTTGTGGAACTCAGGAATTATGTGGCTCGGGAAATTCCACTCCAAATCAGAGTTTTTGGAGATTCTTCAGGCATTTTGGATACTTCGCTGAAAAATGTTATAAACCAAATGGGCTTGTTGGAAAACGATAACTCTGAGTATCAAATTGTCGCTACCGTGAATCCCGAGCCGTATAAATTTCTGGGACAACAATTTTTCCAATCCCTTCGCCTTAATATTTCTTATAATTTTCACCTGCTTTCAATGTAACCGCACCCCACAATCTTTTGCATTTACAACTGGTCTACTAACTGATAAATTATGAGCTAAAACAAAAATATTGGGATTTGACACAAAAGCAGATTTTTTTATGGTGGTTCACGGGTTGCCGAATTTTTTCACGAAGACCTTTTATTTTAACTGTATGAGGAGATGATGAAAAAGCTCTTATTATTTATTTTGCTCCCTGTTATCTGGGTGGTATTTCTGCAGGCGGATTATATTTATGTAGTAAATTCCGAATCCCGCACTTTAAGCAGAATTGATACTGAAACAGGAACAACGAATAACACTTTTACGCAATTAGGCTTAACTCCTAATATGCTGAAAGTGAATACGGATTATATTTATGTGGTTCTTTCTGGAGCTAATAGCATTCAAATGATAGATAGACATAGTGGAGCAACTATCCGTAATATTTTCATTGCTTCCAGTTCCAATCCCTGGGATGTTGTAGAAGATAATGGTTATCTGTATGTAAGCGGGATGTTTACTAATAAAGTGTATAAAATCAGCCAAGAGACCTGGACTGTTGTAGACCAAATTACAGTTGGCACAGCCCCGGAAGGTTTAGAGGTCTGTAATGGAAAATTATATGTATGTAATACAGGTGGCTATGCCAGTGGTTTTGCTAATAGTAGTGTCTCTGTAATTGACCTGGATTCTTTCAGTGTAATAAAATCCATTCCTGTGTGGACGAATCCACAGGATTTATATGTTTTTAACTCTCAACTGCATATTGTTTGCACCGGTAATTGGAGTTCTATTTCCGGAGCTGTGGATATTATTGATTCTGTAACCGATGAACGCATAGACCGTCTTTTAATTGGAGGTAATCCTTGGAGTGTATGGATTAGTCCACAAGGAATTGCTTATTTGGGAGAGGCATATAACAGCGGGGTATATTCTTATAATGCCTTTACTCTGGAAATTTTGCATAACAGCAGTAATCCTTTAACTCCTGGAGGGATAATGATAAGCGGTTCAAATAACTGTATTGCCGTTCTTTATGCTCCTTGGGGTCAAAATGGAACTGTATATTTAAGGAATAATAACTGGCAACCAATTTCCCAATGGACGGTTGCTTTACTCCCAACCGATATTTGTTATTATAGTAATGAAACTCCTGTTTCCGATGAGGAATTGCCTTTGCCCAAAATATCATTATATCCTAATCCGGTTAATAAGGATGGTATTCTCAATTTCAAAACAGATAATGCTTTTTACGGAGAACTGGAGGTTTATAATTTACGGGGGCAAAAAGTGTTACAAGTCCCTGTCCAAAGAGGAGAAACAAGTATAAACCTTAAGGGAACAGGAATGGGAAGAGGGTTATATTTTTACCGTAGCGGAAAAGCAAAAGGGAAGATTATAGTAAAATAGATAAAGCACGCAGTAATTTAGAGAGGAAAAAATAGATTGACAGGTTCAGGGATTTTTCGCCTTATGTTAAAATATATAATACATAGAATAATATAGGAGTTACATAATGAACTACTTTTTAACGGAAGAACAATTGGAAATGCAGGAAATAGCACGCAGGATTGCAGAAGAAAAAATCAGACCTGTTTCTGAAAAGTATGATGAAGAGGGTATTTTCCCCTGGGATATTGTAGAAGTGATGAAGCAAAGCGATCTTTTCGCTATT
>JAKQEP010000093.1 GCA_029556475.1 Candidatus Atribacteria bacterium | reverse complement strand
TCCTTGCTTCAATGACTTTAAATTTCGCTCTGGGCTCTTTTGATTCTATGATGAACAAGATATATGATGCTCTGAATCCAAAGAGCCCAGAGCGAAATTTAAAGTCATTGAAGCAAGGATTAAATCATACCCTTCTCCAATCGAATCATTCAGGTAATCTCCGGACATGACCGTAACTCTGTCAGACACACCATATTCAGCAGCACATCGCCTCGCAACCTCTGCAACCGGGGGTTGATCAAATAGGACTCCATTCATGGTGGGATGATCAAGGATCAGGGCAATACCAAGAAGACCAGGCCCACATCCCAGATCAAGCATTCGGGAAAAGCCATTATATTCCGGAAGTGAAGATATCAGTTTTACTGCCATCTGAGCCATTCCCGACCGCTGATAATTGATAGAACCCCGGGTCTGCATCTCCCAGAACTCATCTGACCCACTAATTATCTCCTCTTTCCTCTCCGGAGGCCCTTCACGGACAAGCAATGAGATCTTTTCCGGAGGAAGGGTATACCAGGGATCACTTGCACGAAGATAATCACCCAGATAGGTGTCCTTTCCCTTTACCAGAAAATCATGAGCAATTGGAGGGTGTCCAAAAATCGGGTGAAAATAAGCACAGTCATCCTTAAAATGCTAATATTTACACATGAAAATCAGTGTTCCTCTCTACTTTTCTACAAGA
This sequence comes from Candidatus Atribacteria bacterium, assembly GCA_029556475.1. GTDB lineage: Bacteria > Atribacterota > Phoenicimicrobiia > Phoenicimicrobiales > Stramentimicrobiaceae > Stramentimicrobium. Next base: position 2,058 of record JAKQEP010000093.1, on the reverse strand, counting down.
GGTAATTTTTTTTTGGGGAAAATGGAAAAATATTTGTAAAGGCACAATAATTTCTCTCTAATAACGACACCATCCCCCACAATGACGAATATTCTCCGTTATTTAGGTTAAAGCGGATTCCCCAATAGTCTCAAAGGTAATATCAATTCGATTAAAGTGGTAGAGGGTTTAAATTTCTTAGTTTCTATTTTAGCGATAAATCGCTTCGTTCTTTCAAAAGAATAACTTTTGATCGCAATATCAGCTCCCTTAATGGTTTTCATTTGTTTTTTAAGAATAGGATCGGTAGTTACTGAAAAATAACCCTCAATCGCATTATTTGTGGCTGGAGCATTTGGTATAGATCTATAAGCTAGAAAATTTAAAATTGAATTATCTATCATCTCTAACCGTTTTTGAATATTTGATGGCATTTTTTCGTAATCTTCATACAATTCTAACATATTGAGATATGCCTCGACTGGCTCACGCAATTTATTAGAATCCTCATTTCTATGCTCAAAAAAATGAGCGAATATCTCTTCTTTCTTCTCTTTAGTCCATGATTTCAATTCTTTTTTATCAGAGGGAACAAGAGAATTTTCTTCTTCAGCAATTTTTTTAATCTGATCAATTTCCGAGTCGTAATTATAGAAAATATTCATCAACCTATATTGTAGTAATAGGTCAGATATTGAAGAGTTTTTCGAGAATTCTTTGCATATTAACTGGTAAAGATGAAAGAGACAGTACTGATGGACTAATTTTTTTCCAAAGAGGGATTTAAAAATATTTGAGTAACTGGGTTTTAAATCAGTCACAACATAGATTTTGTCATATTGTTCTGGATTGAAATTTGATTTAATAAATTCAATTATGACCTCATCGGTTAGTTTTTTGACCACCTTTTCGGCAATAGGAAGTTTAGTTTCATAATTTAGAAGTGTAAGCCTATATCTCCATTTGCCTGAAATTTTCAAATATTCTTCGTCGAAATTGATAATCGCAATTTTTCCTTTAATATTAGAGGGTATAAACTCTGATTTTTCGACAATTTGATAAAATTGTGAATATAATGATGATTTTTCGAATGGTACAAAATAATTCATTATTTCTGCCATACGACGATATGAATTCCCACCATTTTTTAGACACATCAATAATTCACCTAATAAATCCCTAACCATACCTTTTTGCTCATTCCAAAAGCGGATGTCTGTGTGGTGGGTTGCTTTACATGAAGGACAAATATATTTTCCGACTTTTACAGATCCTATGTTCCTCTTTGTGACAATATTATACCCATTTTGATTCATTATTGTCCCACACTCTTCACATTGCGGATTTTTTATATACCGAATGATTCCTTTTTTGGAATATTCATATGAACAGGAAGCCCCTTCAAACAATGATTTCAATAGGTGAATAATTCCAAAATTTTGTAAGGTGGCTGAAATAGAGATCATAATTATATATATTTATTTACCTTAAAAATATAAAAATATAATTAAAAATTAAAAATTCAATTAATTATAGAAAATCACCCGATTAATGGACACAGTCAGCAATTGGAGAATTGAAGTACCGATCACCATCTTTTTGAATCACATCAAACGCAACAAGTGCATTCAGAATGTGAATGGTGTTTTGCAGGTGGAATTGACATTTTTGTGCAATATCTTCTGCAGAGTGGGTCTTTTCAAGCAGGGTAAAAAGATCAAGTTCAATTGCAGCAAGGAGTATATTTGCCTCTGATTTCTTCAGAAGGAGATCCTGAAGAGGTTTGAAACTTCGTTGAATATCTGGAATATCCATAGATTAATCACCTTTTTCATGGTCATGAAAATGATGCAGGTCCGGGGTGTGAGGATGTGTATGGGAAGCCCGCTCATGTTCATGGTAATGGGCATGGACAACTCCTTTCATGGGTGGATCATGGTCATGATTATGATGCCCATCTTCATGACTGTGCCGGTGCTCATGCCTGGACGATACATGAATATGACGATGGCTATGCTCTTCGGTGGCAATCAGCCATGCACCGGCTGCCATCAGGGGCAGACTGAGGAGTATCTGTAA
>JAKQEP010000089.1 GCA_029556475.1 Candidatus Atribacteria bacterium | reverse complement strand
AAAAGGGATCTTCGCCGAAGTCTCAAGAGCAACACTCACCAGGCTTGAGGCTGGGACTATGGTTAACAACCATAGTACTGTCATTGGAGAATACTCCCATTTTCCAATGAAGCGCTATCTCATCGATACGAGATAAAAGGGGAGGTAAAAAGAATGCTTAATATTTATTTAGGGCAATCGGTGAGCCTGGCGCTTATAGATTGTCCTTTTTTAATAAGATTATTAAGCAAAGTGAGAAGATGAAAAGAACATATATTTAAATATTCAGGAAAGGAGGGGAATATTATCACAATAGAAAAGTATTAAAAAAGTTTTAAGGTAATAATTGAAAATATGGTAAAGGAGTGTTTTAAAAAAATGTTAAGGAAAAACAATTTTAGTCAATATTTTATTGCCCTCTTAACTGTACTTATCGTTTTGACATTTTTATCAACAATAGGATGGGCTAATGAAGAGAATGGTACAGGTAGTTATGGAATTTTGTCCTTAATACCTCCCATCTTAGCCATCATACTTTGTATTGTTTTAAAAGAAGCCTTAATTTCCCTGATTATTGCCGTTTTTGTCGGCACTACAATTCTAAATAGTGGTAAGTTTTGGATTGGTATAGAAGAGACAGCCAATATATTAGTTGCTCAGGTAGCTGATTCCTGGAATGCCAGTATTATCCTGTTCTTCTTTGTAGTGGGCGGTTTGATGGGGATGATATTCTTTTCCGGTGGTGGGCAGGCTTTTTTAGAATCGATCAGTAAAAAGGCTAACAATTCGAAGATGGCGCAGATCTTTGCCTGGCTGGGTGGTATCGTAATATTTATAGATGATTATGCCAATTCAGCCTTTATTGGGAACCTATTTCGTCCCCTATCTGATAAGTATTATGTTTCCAGAGAAAAGTTAGCCTATATCGTAGATTCAACTGCTGCTCCGGTTTCTTCCATATTTCTGATTTCAACCTGGATAGGTTATCAGGTAGGCTTAATAGGAGAATCTCTTCCTGAAGGAATTAATGTCTCACCCTATTATCTATGGTTAAACAGTATTCCCTATAGCTTTTATTCTATTTTAGCCATTCTTATGGTAGGAATTATTGCCCTTACCGGAAGAGACTTCGGGCCGATGCTGAAAGCAGAATACAGAGCCAGAACTACACATCAATTATGGGCTGAAGGAGCCAGACCTCTGGCTGGTACCTCAGAATTAAAAATAGCCAAAAATGCTTCCACAAAACCAATAAATCTATGGCTACCTATAATATTGCTAGTAGTACTGTCCTTCTATTTTATGTGGACCAGTGGTGGTGGTAGTTCTGCTGAATCATTTTCTCAGGCAATCTCCGATGCTGATTCCATGTTCTCCATATTCTTAGCCACCCTTATTGCCTTTTTTGTAGCTATAATTATGTATTTAGTGCAAAGAATTGCCACTGTGGCTGAAATAATGGATTCCTTTCTCAATGGTGCCAGGATGATGGTCTATGCCACATTAATTTTAATCTCAGCATGGGCCATTAAAGCGGTATGTGATGAATTAGGCACTGCACCATATATTGTAAATGCACTGGAAGGTGTTTTATCGCCAATGATTTTACCTATTTTAACTTTCCTGGTCTCATGTTTTATTGCTATATGTACCGGTACCTCCTGGGGTACGATGGGCATTGTTGTTCCCATTGTAATTCCTCTTGGAATTAGTGTGGGTGCACCTCTTCCCATTGTCATTTCCAGTGTTTTAACCGGTGCAGTAATGGGTGACCATTGCAGTCCCATTTCGGATACCACTGTTATGTCTTCAACTTTTGCCGGTTCAGACCACATAGACCACGTTAGAACCCAATTCCCTTACTCCCTTACTGCTACCTTTGTTACAGTAATTTGCTATCTTCTGGCAGGAATGGGAATACCGGTTATTATAGTTTTATTGGCAGGAGTTTTACTACTGTACCTGTTAATATTTATTTTGTCTTCTCTATCTGCAAAACAATTGGGTATCTCCTTCCCTCTGGAAAAATAGAAGGCAAGTAATAAGTTAAAAAAATAACTATTATAACTGTAACTAATACTGGGCAATCTGTCCTGTCATTAATGCCTTAAATAAGAAATAGGACAGGATGGATTGCCTTTTATTAATTTTTAATAAAATTTCTTTTTTCTAAGAATTGTTATGCCTCTACACTAAATCAGATCAAAACTATTTAAAGAAAATTGATTTATTGAGCCAAACATAATAAAATTAAAATATAATTATAGACAAAGGAGTGATTTTTTTGATAAGACAAAATATACTTATTATGGGAGCAGCTGGCAGAGATTTTCATAATTTCAATGTTTTTTTTAGGGATAAAGAAGCTTATAATGTGGTTGCCTTTACTGCTACTCAGATTCCTGATATTGCCGGTCGAAAATATCCAGCTCAATTGAGCGGTCTGCTATACCCTGATGGTATACCAATTTTCCCAGAGGAAGACCTGCCGCAATTAATTGAAAAGTATCAGGTTCACCAGGTCGTATTAGCCTACAGCGACTTGCCGCATCAATATGTAATGAATAAAGCATCTCTGGTTTTAGCAAAAGGTGCTGATTTCAGATTGATGGGACCGAATAACACTATGTTGCAGGCTAAGGTGCCACTCATATCTGTTTGCGCAGTTCGTACCGGAAGCGGTAAAAGTCAGACTACCCGTAAAGTAACCAGAATATTAAAAGAAATGGGTAAGAAAGTGGTGGTAATCAGACATCCTATGCCTTATGGGGATTTAAGCAAACAGATCTGGCAACGTTTTGAAAAATATGAGGACCTTGACAGATATCAATGTACTATAGAAGAGAGGGAAGAATACGAGCCCCATATTGATTTGGGCAACATTGTCTATGCCGGAGTTGACTATGGTGAAATTTTAAAAAGAGCTGAACAGGAAGCAGATATAATTGTGTGGGATGGTGGAAACAATGATATTCCTTTTTACAAAACAGATTTACATATTGTTGTTGCCGACCCTCACCGGGCTGGAAACGAAATGAGCTATTATCCAGGCCAGGTTAATTTAAGAATGGCAGATGTGGTAGTGATAAATAAGATTGATACTGCAGAACCGGATAATATAATTCTACTGAGGAATAATATTTTTAATTTGGCACCTCAAGCAATACTGGTAGAAGCTGCCTCTCCTATTATGGTTGAGCATGCAGAAATGATTAGAGGCAAGAGGGTAATGGTAGTGGAAGATGGTCCTACCTTAACTCATGGAGAGATGCAGTTTGGCGCCGGAGTGGTAGCGGCACAAAAAAATGGTGCAAAAGAGATAATAGATCCCAGACCGTTTGCTCTGGGCAGTATAAAAGCTACCTATCAGCGATATCCTCTGATTGGTAAGGTATTACCGGCTATGGGCTACAGTAAAGAACAGATTAAAGAGCTGGAAGCTACTATCAATAACAGCGATGCCCAATTGGTGATTATAGGAACTCCTATCGATTTAAGCAAAGTAATGCATATTGATAAGGAATATGTTAGAGTTAGATATGAATTACAGGAGATAGGATGCCCTGATTTGAAAGAAATTCTGCTAGAACAATTTTTTAAAAAACATTGCTAAAATTGGGATTTATTAGTAGAAATTTTTTAAAGGAGGTTTTCAATGCACGAAGGTCAAACAATAATATCATTTCAGTACCAACCTGCTAAGATAGTGAGGGGATATACAGATAAAGTTCTTTATCTGAATCTCTCTAGCAGAGAAATAAAAATTAAAGAGGTGCCTCCAAAAATTAAAGAGGTTTTAACTGGTGGGAGGGGTTATGGACTATGGTATCTATGGCAGGCAACCAAACCGGACACTAAGTGGAATGATCCGGAGAATGAGTTAATATTCTGTACCGGGCCACTCTGTGGAATCACTCAGTATTCCGGTTGTGGGAAGAGTCATGTAGTCAGTCTTTCCCCGGAAACTGGTAGTGCCAACGATAATAATGCGGGAGGCTATTTTGCACCATTTTTAAAATTTTCAGGTTGGGATGCATTGGAAATACAGGGAAAATCTGAACAGGATTGTATAATTTTCATTGACGGAAACAAGGGAGAATTAACTGTTCAAACCTACACCAATAAAGATAAAAATTCATATTTACTGGTAGACGAGCTAACTGAGTATTTTGCTGAAGATGAACAGGATAAATCCAATATCAGTATTGTTTCTGCCGGTCAGGGAGCTGAAAATTCATTATTAGGTATTTTAAATTTTAGCTGGTATGACCGTAAGCGTGGCAAAGTTCGCTATAAACAAGCAGCTCGGGGAGGGCCAGGAACAGTGCTTCGGGATAAAAAAATAGTGGCAGTTATCGTGAAATATAAGGGTGTGGGAAGCGCTAATAATAATCCTGCTCAACCTGAACTGTTAAAGAAGGCCGGTCAACGTATCACCCGGGAGATCCTCTCCCTGGACCATGTTCAAAATGGCATGCGGGAAACAGGAACTATAAATCTTCTTGACCATATGAATATTCATAATTGTCTTCCAGTTCACAATTTTCAATATGGTAGTCATTATGAAGCAACTTTAATCTATAACCAGATTTGGAAAGAACGTATTTCTCAAAATCAGGTGGGAGATTCTTGCTGGATTGGTTGTAATTTGCGTTGCTCTCATGCGGTTGACCAATTTAAACTTAAGACCGGACCATTGCGTGGTAAGAGTGTGGTTGTGGATGGTCCTGAATACGAAACAGCAGCGGGATTTGGTGGTAACTGTGGCTGCTTTAACCCTGATACCGTGCTGGAGGCAAATTTCTATTGTGACCATTATGGTATTGATACTATTGGAGTAAGTACCACCATTGCTTTTTTAATGGAGTGCTATGAAAGAGGAATCTTGAATAAGGACAATACAGACGGTCTGGATTTGAGGTTTGGAAATGGTGATTCATTGTTGGAATTAATTCACCAGATTGCCAATAAAGAAGGTTTGGGGAAGATTGCCGGGCAGGGGGTTCGTCGCTGTAAGAGTTATCTGGTAGAACATTTTAATGCAGATCAAAAATTTTTAGAAGATATCGGTATGGAATGTAAAGGAATGGAATTTTCTGAATATGTTACCAAAGAATCTCTCGCTCAACAAGGGGGATATGGTATAGCCAATAAGGGTCCTCAACACGATGAATCCTGGTTAATTTTTATGGATCAGGTAAACAAACAGATACCAACCTTTGTAGATAAAGCAGAGGCCTTGTACTATTTCCCTCTGTTCAGGACCTGGTTTTCTCTGGTGGGATTGTGCAAGCTTCCCTGGAATGATATTGAACCGGCTGATAATAAACAAAAGTATTCCGGTATGACAGCTGCTAAAGTTCCGGAGCATGTAGAAAACTATCGTTGGTTATTTGAAGGGGTAACCGGAAAAAAGATTTCTGACCAGGATATGATAAGTCAATCTGAAGCAGTACATAATTTTCAGAGACTATTTAATTTAAAGATGGGTTTTGGTACCAGAAAATTTGATGCTATCCCTTATCGGGCAATGGGCCCGGTAACAGAACAGGAATATCGATCCCGCGAAGATTTATATGATAAGCAATTGCAGGAAGAGGTAGGATATGAAGTTGAAGGAAGGGGTATTCAGGAAAAAATAAAGGCATTAAGAGAATACCGGGAAAAACAATATCAATTATTATGTGATGCAGTATATGAAAGAAAAGGCTGGGATAAAAATGGCGTACCTACCTTAGATACTATCAGAAGGTTGCAAATTGATTTTCCTGAAGTGATTGACCTATGGCAGAATTATAATAACAATAAATAATGCTAATAATAAAATAGATAAATAAATAACATTACATATTTGAGTTTATTTAATATAATAACAAAGGCAGAAATTTTTGCCTTTGTTATTTTTTACTTCTATTGTAATCTGCTCCCCAAATAACTAATTTTTCAAAAAAATTATTTTATCACCAATTTTCTCATTTACTCCTTTATTACTCTTGACAAAAGTCGATATTAATTGTAATATGATAATGACAATCATTTTCAATAATAATTATAATTGGTCGAAGGAGGTGAATATTATGCCAGGTGGTGATAGAACTGGTCCTTTAGGTTTTGGTCCAATGTCAGGCAGAGGGGTAGGATTTTGTGCCGGTTACCTCACACCCGGTTATACCAATCCATGGGGTGGTCGTTTTGGAGCTGGGTTTGGCAGAGGATGGGGACGTGGATTTGGCCGTGGAAGAGGTTTCCGAAGAGCTGCGTTTTTGGGATATCCATCCTATCCAGCTTATAATGTGGCTCCACCTGCTTATCCATATTATTATTCTTCTTATCCTTATCAGGGAGCAATGGATTCTAAGCAGGAGATGGATTTGCTACAAGCAGAGGCAGAGGATATCAAAGCTGAATTAGAAGCAGTTAATACAAGAATTGCTGAATTAAAAAAAGAGAAAAAAGAGTAAGTAGAACTATAATTATAAATAAAATCATCAGCAGATTATGATATCTATTGATGATTTTATTTTTTTATTGGGTATTATAACAAGTAAATATATCATTGAGGAAGATAAGGATAACATTAAAAGCCTGGTAGTAAGTATTTAAGCTGTATAGTTCAATTTCTCAACGTTAGGAGTGGGAGGAGAAGCTTATTTCTGTAATTTACCCTCAAACTGTGGTATAATAACAATTACCTGCTTCAAAAAATAAGGATGGTAATGGCGCAATGGAAACCATACCATCTCTATCGATCATCTATACAGAGGAATGCTTCTTAAATGGTTCGAGTAAAACTGTTCTCTAAAGAGTTGTTCAATAGAATTATTGTTAACATATCTCCAGGCAGGTTTAAGGTAAAGGATAAACTAGAGATAAAAATCTTATTTCTATTATAAAGCAATAAACAAGAGTACAAATTAAAAATTAATAAAACAAGCAAGGGGAAATATTATATGGAGGATGTGGGTAGTAAAACAACATTTGAGAAAGAAATGGATGATATAAAAAAGGAAAAACAGAAAGCCAATCAGGAAATGGCTGAAAAATTGGAAAAGAATATGGCTGATATTGAACATAAAATATTGGTTTTGTCTAATAAAGGGGGAGTTGGCAAAAGTTCGGTTGCGGTGAATTTATCCTGCGCTCTTTCTGAAAAAAGTTATAAGGTTGGACTATTAGATGCAGATCTTCACGGCCCTTCTGTAGCCAAGATGTTAGGTTTTGAAGGGGAAAAACTGACCGGTAGTAATGGGCTAATTAATCCAATCAAGGTTAGACCGAATCTGGAAGCTATCTCAATGGCTTCTTTAATTGGTTCACCAGATACCCCTCTGGTATGGAGGGGACCTTTAAAAGGGATGGCAATTAAACAATTTTTGGCAGAGGTAAACTGGGGGGAACTTGATTTTTTAATAATTGATTCCCCTCCAGGTACTGGCGATGAACCATTATCGATATGTCAGCTAATACCAGAATTGGATGGTGCAGTAATTGTAACTACACCGCAGGAGGTAGCCTTAACAGATTCTCGAAAATGTATCACCTTTTTAAAGGACCTCAATATCCCTATATTAGGAATAATTGAGAATATGAGTGGTTTTCGATGCCCTCATTGCGGTAAAAAGATCGATATATTTAAGAGTGGTGGGGGTAAAAAAGCTGCAGATGAATTTCAAGTGCCATTTCTGGGCAGCATACCAATTGATATAGAAATAACAAATTCCGGGGATCAGGGCACACCATTTATGTGTAACAATAAACAGAGTGAAAGTGGACAAGCTTTTGAGAAAATAGTACAGCTCATTCTGGATGAAATTTTAAAAAGTGAAAAGTAAATAGTAATAAGTGTAGGAGTGAAGGATAAGGTTCATAGTTGATAGTTTTTAGTCGATTGTGAAGAATAAATTCAGAGCAACCTAATTATAAGAAATATTTTTAATACATAAGTTCTTACTAATGCTAAAAATCAGCAACCTTAAACCAAAATTATTTCACTAAAAAATATAAACTAAAACTTGTTTAATAACAACGACTGTACTGCAGCACCAACCCTGAGGACAGTTTTTCTGTCTGGTTAATACAACAAACTGGTAAACCGTTCCTATGGCTGTCAGATAACAAAAGTAAAGATCGTTTTTTTAAGGTATACGTTATAATTAAAATATAGGAGTTACCAATAAAAAAATGCAGACCAACTTAGATTGTATCCCCTGTTTTTATAAACAAGCCCTGAGAGCAGCGAGATTATCTGGTGCTGATTTGAAAACACAGAGAGAGGTTTTAGTTCAATTATCTGAATTGATACCGGAACTATCCTTGGATACCTCGCCGGCAGAGATGGGAAGGACAATCTACGCTATGATAAGTAAAGTAACCGGCAAAAAAGACCCCTACAAAGAAATTAAAGAAGAAAGCAATAAGATAGCCTTAAGAATATATCCTGAGATGAAGACGAAAGTGATGGAGTCGGAAAACCAGCTCCTGACTGCTTTACAACTGTCCATTATTGGGAATTTGATAGGTTTTGGTTTAAAAGATTTTCAAAAGATTTCACTTAAAATTGATAAAATCATTGATAATAATTTTTATTTACAGGACAGTAATTTTAGGGAGTATTTTAATTACCAGTCTTTCTGCCAGAGATTGTCAGAAGTGCAATCTGTCTTTTATCTTGCTGATAGCGCCGGAGAGGTAGTATTTGACCTTTTATTCATTGAACAACTTGTTACCAATTACGATAAGAATGTAATCTATGTGGTAAAAGGTAAGCCAGTCCTTATTGATGCTTTGGTGGATGATGCAATATATTGTGGAATAAACAATTTTGCCAAAATAATCTCTTCTGGTGCTGATTGTCCCGGTGTTGTTTTAAAGTATTGTTCTCCTGAGTTTATCCGTCTTTTTAATGAGGCTGAGATGATTATCAGTAAAGGTCAGGGCAATTATGGTGCCTTGTCAGAGGAAAAGAATCCCCTATTTTTTTTATTAATTGCCAAATGTCCAATCATTGCTAAACATATTGGTTGCAATATTGGTGATTTTGTTTTAGAAAACAATTTCAAAGAACACCATTGGTCAATGGAAGACAGCGAAAGTAAAAAGCAAGATAGAAAAGATGAAAGTCAATGATAAACTAACTAAATTAATTTTGCAGGCAAATGGCTCTACCTATCTTCTATTAATTTATGTGTGTAAATTCCACCACTTGTTGGTTGGTAAATTAGGCCGGGTTAAATTTGACCCGGGTTACTATATATATTTAGGCTCAGCAAAAAAATCAATCCAGAAGCGTCTCTTAAGACATTTAAAAGTACAAAAAAATAAATTCTGGCATATCGATTATCTTCTTAGCTCTCTTACCTCAGTTAAAGTAGTTAATATTTGGGTTAGCAAAAAATCTTGCGAATGTGCTATTAGTCAGGAAATATTGAAGAGCGGAATTGCTGTTATAATACAAAAAGGTTTTGGTTCTTCTGATTGTCGCTGCCCTGCACATCTTTTTAAAGTAAATTTTTCTGATTTAGAATCACTGAAGCAATTAATAACAAAAAAGGATTTTTATCCCTTATCAGAATTGTAAAATTACAGTTAATTATTTTTCTTTGCTTTTCAGCCCCAGCCCTTGGTCATCATGACTCTTCCAATTTTTAGGTAATACTTGAGTATTTAATCCATAATTATTACTATTTCTATTGACAGAAGGATATTGTTTGATAAAATGTAATTGAGAATGATATTCAATTACAATTGGAGTATATCTTGGCTTTTGCAATATATGAAGAACAATTCAGATATTTTTTAAAGAGGAATAATTTAAAGTTTACTAAAGAGAGAAGAGAAGTTATTGCTGCAATTGCAATACAGCGAAATCATTTCAATGCCGAGGATATTCATCAACAACTTAAAAAGCAAAAATCCAATGTTTCTCTTGCTACCGTCTACAGAACTATTCCCCTCTTAATTGGCAGTGGTTTAATGACAGAGACTACCTATGGTGGAGAAAGAATAATCTATGAGAAGATATACAACAAACCACATCATCATCATATGGTCTGTATTAACTGTGGGAAGATCATCGACTTCACTTGCCCGGATGTAGAGATTGTGCAGAATGATATATGCCAGAAGAATTTTTTTCTCTCCACTGAATATCGTTTAGAAATAAAAGGATATTGTCAGACTTGCCGAAAAAAAATGAAGAATAAAAAAATGAATAGAACTTTCATTCAGGAGTTTAAATAGCTATGATAGTTAATTTAGCAGATGTCAAACCAGGAAGTAAGGTTAAAGTAGCACGGATTAGGGGTGGATTAGGCATAAGACAAAGATTGAGCTGTCTTGGTATACATCCCGGCGATTTCTTGAGGGTGCAAGCCAGTGGTATTATGCAGGGTCCAATTTTAGTTAGCATTCACGGTAATAAGATAGCCCTGGGGAGAGGGGTTGCCTCTAATGTGTTGGTGGAGGTAGACTAATGAGAATCGCTCTTGTTGGTCAGCCAAATTGTGGAAAGAGTACCATCTTTAACTCTGTGGCTGGCTATAAAGCAATTACTTCCAATTTTCCTGGTAAAACAGTAACTTATACTGTCAGTAAAATGACTTTTCAGGGAAAAACTAGCGAAATAGTTGATTTACCCGGGACTTATTCCCTAACCTCATTCGATTTAGCTGAACTGGAAGCCCGAAAATACTTGTTGAGAGAAAAAATTGATGTAGTTATAAATGTTATTGATGCTTCATTGTTGGGCAGAGGATTAGAGTTAACTTTACAGTTATTAGAATTGAATCTGCCTACAGTAATTTGTTTAAATATGATAGATGAGGCCGAGGGAAAGGGTATTATTATCGAGGATAGTGAATTATCCCGGATTTTAGGGGTACCAGTGGTAAGGACGATAGCTCTTAAAGGCCAAGGTCTTGACCAGTTGTTTAAAACCGTTTTAGAGATGGGTTCCAATCCGATTTTCGGTAAACATCTTACTTTCAGCAAAGATGTCGAACAGGTAATCCAGGAATTAATAGAACAGCTGGAGAATAATAATTTTAGTAAAAAATTCAATGTGCCTCTGCGTTTTCTGGCTATCAAACTTTTAGAAAACGATCAATATTTTATTGGAGAGGTTCGTAAGAAGAATTTTGAGTTTATAAAAATGGTTAAAGCGGGACAACAGAAACTGGAGGAATGTCGGGCCCGAACCTCTGATGTGGTTATTTCCTCTGAACGCCACCACCTTTCTATGGATATCTATGAAACTGTAGTGACTATCACTAAGCCCAGGATGGAACTAAAAAGTTATCTGGATAATATTTTTATGCATCCTGTTCTTGGTTATATTTCTTTGATAGCCATTCTATATCTCTTTTTTAATTTTGTTTTTTATTTAGGGAACCTGTTGGAAGAGCCTTTGCTGGGTTTCTTTTACCAATTTCTTCCTCTCATTGAAGAGAAGCTAGGCCATAATCTTCTATTATTTAATATAGTTAGCGGTATTATTCAGGGAATTGCTGGTGGAATTGCCATAGTCCTGCCCTACCTTTTTCCATTTTTATTAGGACTTGCTTTTTTGGAAGATGTGGGATATTTGCCCCGAATTGCATTTTTAATGGATACTTTTTTACACCGGATAGGACTTCATGGTAAGGCGATTATTCCACTTATACTGGGCTACGGTTGTACTGTTCCTGCGGTAATGGCAACCCGTATTTTAGAGTCTGAACGGGACCGTTTGATAGCCAGTATTTTAACTACCATGATACCCTGTGCCGCCCGAATCACTATTATATTTGGTCTGGTAGCCTTCTATCTTGGTCCTAAAGCAGCTTTGTTTGTTTATATTTTAAATATTATTGTTGTTGCTATATCTGGTAAAATACTTTCTCAGATGATGCCGGAGATAACTCCTGGAATGATAATGGAGATTCCCTCTTATCATATCCCATCACCAAAAGTATTATTGGCTAAAGTTTGGCTCAGAATGAAAGAATTTATTGTAATTGCCTGGCCCTTATTAATTATAGGTAGCATAGCTTTGAGCCTGTTAAAATATTGGAAGTTAGAATATTTTATTAATGAACTGATATCCCCGGTAACTCTTTTGCTGGGTTTACCAATTGCAGTGGGGGTAACACTGATTTTTGGGATTTTAAGAAAAGAACTCTCTATGATAATGCTGGTTCAGGCATTGGGGGTTACTGATATCAGTCTGGTTATGAATGCTGCTCAAATTATGACTTTTACTATTTTCGTGCTTTTCTATGTCCCCTGTGCGGCAACCATTGCCGTGTTAATCAGAGAGATTGGCGGGGAAAAAACTGTGTTTACTGTTTTATTCACTTTCCTTATTGCCTTAATATTGGCTACTGCTACCCGACTGGTTTATTATGTTTTTCTTTAGGGCAATCAGAAGAATAGTACTACCCATTTTCCCGTTCAGAAGTAATATCTTTTTTGCTATCTTCACCCTGTTTTTCCTGAGAAATTTCACTTCGCGTTCTTTTAAAATGTGACAAGGTATTGAATAAAAAACTGGTTACTAATCCAGCAACAAAAGCTATTATTAGAATAAGAGCCAGTGAACTCTCTGCTTTCCAGAAAAGGAAGCTTACCGTTATCGGAACAGCATTTTGTAAGGCAAAGATTACAGCTAAAATGGCAATTAAAGCGGCAACAAATAGAAAAATCTGCACAGGATCCACCTTTCTTTTTTAAAAACATATTTAATATTTTAAGATTGATAATATTATCTGTTCCCCGGGAGTATTTTTTGCCTTATTGGGACAGAAGAACAGTTTGAGTAGGATAGGCAAATTTTATAGACCTTTTTTCTAATTCTTCTTTTAATCTTAAATTGATTTCTTGTTGGATATCCATATATTGATTATAATCACGGCTATTTACATAATAAACTACTTCAAAAATAAGACCATAATCTCCGAAGGCAGAAAAATGAGCCCTATCTAAGGATGCTCCGCTTATTTCCTGGAGTATATTATTTAATATATCAGGTATTTCTTTTAATTGTTCCAAAGAGGTTTGTTGTGTTACTCCAAAATTAAAGGACACCCTTCTTTTTTTCATACGTTTATAATTACGCAAACGTGAATTAACCAGATTGGTATTGGAAAAGATGAGTTCTTCTCCTCCCAGACTCCTGATCCGGGTAGTTTTTATCCCGATACTCTCGATTGTTCCCGAAAAATTATCAATACTTAAAAAATCGCCAATTTCGAAGGGTCGGTCAAAGAAGATTATAAAATAACTGAATAAGTCACCCAGAATATTTTGAGAAGCGAGAGCTATAGCAATACCACCAATGCCTAATCCTGCCAGAAGAGCAGATATCTGAACCCCTAAGTTATCTAAAAAGACAATAAAAGCTATAGACCATACCATAATTTTGAGGAATGTTTCAATCCCTCTTAGGGCAGTGATTCGAGTACCATCTTTTTCTTTTTTAATCCAATAATTCTCTAAAAAATAAGAGAAAATCGATATGATGGATTTAACAGTATAAAATATAAATAAAGCGATGATTATGATATTAAAGTAACTTTCAATAATGATGGGAATCTTCAGTTGATAAAAACTAAAGTAAAAGGCGGCAAAATAAAGGAGGTTGATAAATGGCTTAATCCTATCCTGAAAGGCATCAACAAAACGCTTATCAATTTTAGTACCTTTTTTGCCTGCCAGCCCCTCCAATATTTTTATTGAAAAATTTTTTAAGAATCTGATAGTCAATGAGGCTATTATAAAAATGAGGAGAGCCATCAGATAATCAATAATCCGGTTTTGAAAATAAACCTGCTGAAATATATTGCCCAACATTATCTTACTCCCACAAATATCTTTTTGAAAAAATAATAATCTTAAGGAT
This sequence comes from Candidatus Atribacteria bacterium, assembly GCA_029556475.1. GTDB lineage: Bacteria > Atribacterota > Phoenicimicrobiia > Phoenicimicrobiales > Stramentimicrobiaceae > Stramentimicrobium. Next base: position 3,437 of record JAKQEP010000089.1, on the reverse strand, counting down.
AAATCTGTTCAAATAGCAAATCAGCAATATCCTGATCTAAACCCTTCAATATCTTATATTCTTCTAAAGCCATACTTCTTTCACCTAATGCCAGAAAAGTCACGCCCAGACCATAATGCGCATAAATATAGTCTGGCTCAAGACGTATTGTTTCCTGAAAGGCTTTTTTTGCTTCTTCATAATCTTCTAATTTACCATATACCCAACCCAGAGCATAGTAAGAATCAACATCATCTGGAGTTTTTTCTATTGCCCTTTGAAATGTTTCTACCGCTTTTAAGTATTCTCCCATTTCACCATAAGCCCAGCCTATATTGTAATAGACATCAGGATAATCGGGGTTTAAAGAGATAACTTTTTCATAAGCCTCTATTGCTTTATCAAACTGTCTGTTCCAATTGTAAAACCAGCCCAGGTAATAATAAGCATCAACAAACTCTTCATTATTCTTTACGGCTCTTTCCAGAGCCTCTATTGCTTTATCAAAACTCCCTATCTTTTTGTAAATCATTCCTATTTGAAAGAAAATTCGATCAGCCTGCTTAGGAAGGTAATGAGCAGCCCTTTCCAGTGCATTAACAGCATCCTGATTTTGCTCCAAACCTTGATAGAGCATTCCTAATTCATAATAAGCCTCTCCATAATCTGGTTTTATTCCCAGAGCCTGATTCAGCACCTGGATAGCTTTTTGTTCTTCACCAATTTGTTTATAGATAATTCCTAATCCATAAAGTGATTGAAAATCATTTGGTTTTAATTTCAAAGCCTGTTGGAAGGAATCAATAGCCAGAAAAAACTGTTCTAACTTTAAAAAAGTCAATCCTAAACCGTAATGTGCTTCTGCAAATTCAGGTTCAAGCCGAATTGTTTCCTTAAAAGTCTCCAGGGCATTTTCGTATTCTTCTAAGTCAAGCTCAACAATGCCCAGATAGTAGTATGCTGATAAATAGTTTGGTCTGAGGTTGAGGGCATTCTGATAATAGATTTTTGCTTTTTCTGGTTGTTCCATTAAACGGTAAATATTTCCAATCTGAAAATGAGCTTCTGTATAATTAGGATTTTCTTCCAGTATTGAACGAAAAATTTGTAAAGCCTCTTCATAATTCTTTTCTACCTCCAGGAGATGGACTCCCTGAAAATAAATTTCTTCAGTGGTTTGATTTATAGTCTGTGCCAGTATCGGAAAATTAATTAGAGAAAGGGGCATAATGATTAACACTATTAGCAGGTAAACTGAAGCTGTTCTAATAAATCTATCCATTTTTATCCTGATTTCCTGATAAGATGTATCTTATTTAAATGTATTATATTATATATTATCTCTTTTAGGTATTATTTTGAAGGGATTTCAGATAAAATTGTTGTTATTTGTTTAATCAGGCAGCCTGGATATTCTGATCATAATATTTCTCTACCATTATGTAGAGAACAAAACTTAATATAAGACTCAAAAAAATTGGAACAACTGTTAGCCGGTAGGCATAAGTTAATCCATATTTATCAGCAAACCAGCCATAGATGGTAGGCGAAATAGTAGCTGACAAGCCTTCAATGAATAAACCAAAGCCAAAAAGACTTCCTCTTCTGTGATTTGAGCTGAACATAATAAGCCAGGTGTTTTGAGAGGGGAAATATATGCCTTCCATGAAACCAATAATACCTATTAAAATTATAGTTAACAGTGTTAAGTTAGAATAGGTAAAAAAATAGATTAAAATAACCATAGAAGCTGTTGAAAAAATAGTAAATTGCAATGGTTTCTTCTGGTCAAGCAAGTTACTGATAAAAACACTACCGACCAGGACTCCCAAAAAATAGAAACTTATAACCCATGCCGAAATTCCCGGTTTTAATCCAATGCAAGTAGTGGCATAAACAGGCAAAAAGGATAAAAATACCTTGGTACCCAGACATAATACAGCCCTGCTTAAAAAAAAGACTGTTAAGAGATTACCAAAATTGGCTTTACTGTAAATTGCTTCTATTTCATGTTTTTCTTCACTTATTTTAAGATAAAACAAGCCGATTAATAGGCCGGGTATGGCAATAATAAAACAGGTTAATCTCCATCCCCAGGTCTGTACCAACCATCCGAATAACAGACTGATCACAATTAGACCAAATGTTCCCGCGGCGGAAAAAAGACTCAAATCCCGTCCTTTTTTGTCAGGTTTAGCCCTTTCGCCGACCATAGCAGTAGCCAGAGGATGAAAAGTAGCAACAGCGATTGCCATCAACAGTAAAACAGTAATTATTGAGGAAGTTTTTTTAACCCATAGCACACTGCCCAATAGCAGTGAAGAAATGATAAATCCTAGGGAAATAATTAGAATTTTTCGACCAAAACGATCGGCAAATAATCCCGTTAATAAAGAGAAAACAGAACGTAATGCCTCATTAAGGGTTAAAATGAGTCCTGATTGAAAATAGGTGAAAGAAAATTCCAATTTAAAAAAAGGTAATAATAGGGGAATGACAAAAAGATAAGCATCATTGTAAGCATGTGCTAATGAATTAATTTTTAAAGATAAATTTTTTTTATTTTCCACCATTTTCCTTTACTGATACTGATTTAGAAATTGTTACTATAATTTTTTAAATCATTACTATTTAGCATACTATTTTAGAAGAATATTTCAAGTATTTCCATAACTATAATTGACAAATAGGAATTGATACTATATAGTAATTTTGAGCAACATAAGAGAGACTTTATTCCATAATCTTTTTATAAACTCTTATAAAATAAATATTTAAAGAAAAAAATGCAGTTCAGTAAATATTTATAATAATAAAGGAGGCAGGATTAAGCTGGAACAGACATTATCTTTTTGCAAAGAAAAACTTGAAGAACATGGTTTTAGGATTACCCCGCAGCGTATAAATATTTATCGTTGCTTGATAGAATCAAAGGACCATCCCTCTGCGGAAATGGTATATCACAGGATAAAGAGGGAGTTTCCCAATATATCATTTGATACCGTTAACCGAACATTGCATTGTTTATCAGAAAAAGGCCTGATTAGAAAGGTGGAAAGCGGGTATGGGCCAAGGCGTTTTGATGCTAATCTAAGAACACATTACCATTTTCGCTGTTCTAATTGCAAAAAAATTATTGATTTTGACTGCTCGGAATATGGTAATATTAAAATTCCAGAAGGTATTGCTAAAAGATTTAAGGTTTTAAGACAGGAGATTATACTGGAAGGAATATGTCCGGAATGTCTTACCAAAAATACTGTTTAAAATAAGTTGCATTGGCAATAGTTACTATATTTTTTCAGGAAAAAATTGTATCATTATAACCTGACTTTTGCAGTTCGGTGATAAAAAGATGCCGTTAAAGCCTTTTGTCGTAAGAGTTTGAAAGCATTTTTGAGTTACAGAAAGTTGTTGTTGATTCAGGCCTTTTTTGTAGCCCCAATTATTTTTTTAAT
>JAKQEP010000078.1 GCA_029556475.1 Candidatus Atribacteria bacterium | reverse complement strand
TGCCTCCTTTACTGTTATTCTCCTTTCTATCAACCTAGAGATTGTCACATACCTGCTTAACTGTTTCTGAGACATATGATAATGTACCTCTTTATTCATAGTGACATTTTATCAAGATAATTAATAAGGTGACATTATCATAAATTAATCACAGATATTCTGGCAGAAGTATTGACAAAAGAATCTTTGAGTGGTATTCTAAAAAAGAATTTAGCACTCTCAACCATAGAGTGCTAATTCGAGGTAAGAACAATGATAATTAATAATAGAATGAGCACTATCTTAAATGCCGTAGTTCATCTTTATATTACTAATGCTGAACCGGTTAGCTCGGAGATGATAGTGTCTTATTATGGTTTAGCTATTAGCACAGCGACTGTTCGTAATGATTTGCAATTGCTGGAGAAATACGGGTTTTTAAAAAAACCCCATACTTCAGCAGGACGAATACCGACGGATAAAGGCTATCGATTCTATGTAGATCAACTGATGGAAAAGGAGATAGTCCATCTGACTGAAGAGGAAAAACAGGATATAAAAGAGCATTACAAGATTGCCAGAGATTACAATGAGATAATGAAGGTTACCTCTGTATTAATTTCCAGATTAACTCAAAATCTGGGGGTGGTTTTAGCTCCTAATATGATTAAAGATACTTTGAAAGATATTCATTTTGTCACTTTAAATAATCAACGTATTTTAGCTACTCTGGTAACCAATAGCGGATTGTTCTTTCAAAAAATGATGAGGGTTAATTGTGATATTTCTGAAGAAAATTTAGAGGCAATTTCTCAGATTATAAAAAAAGAATTTTATGGCAAGAGTTTGGAAGTAGTTAATGATGAGATGTTGAATCAAATTTATCACTACTATTTCAAATACCAGACTTTGGACTCCATCTGGAATTTGATTGAAAACTGTTTTGATTTTACAGAAGAAGAAACCAAGATATTCTTTGGCAACCGAAGCTATATTTTGAAACAACCGGAATTCAAAGAAATTGAAAGACTGAACTACCTCTTTGATTTTATTGAAGAAGAAGATAATCTGATTAAAATTATAAAAAAGTCCATTTTCAATAAACAGATAGACATCATTATCGGTAGCGAACTGGGGCAGGAAATTATGGAGAATTGTAGTGTCATTACCAGACAATACCTCTTGAAAGGAAAATTAAGAGGTGCTATAAGTGTTTTAGGACCAACAAGGATGAATTATTCTAAATCTGTTTCCGTGCTGGACTTCATTAGCCATCAATTAAGTGAAATATTGTCAGAGTAAGCTATGGACAACTGAGTAAGAATGTTTCAAATATGTTAAACAGGGGAGATAAATAATGGTTCAAAATGAACAGCAAAAAATGGAAGAAGAAATTTTGCCGGATGTTCAGGAAGAAAAATATAATAGAATGAAAAAAACAGAACTTATGGCAACCATTGCCTCCAGGGATGTGCAACTGCAGGAGATGGAAGAAAAATGGGAAAAAAGAGAGGCAGAACTTGAAAAAATAAGAGAAAATGAAAAATCTTATAAAGAACAGTTAATCAGGATGCAAGCTGATTTTGAAAATTATAAAAAAAGAGAAGAGAAAAAAAAGCAAGAATTTATGGAATATGCCAAACAGGAATTAATCTGTCAGTTATTAACAGTAATTGATAATTTAGAAAGGGCTTCTTCCTATACTAAAAATCAGTCAGAGGAAGGGAATAATGAGAATATTAAGGAAGGGTTAAGAGGGATTTTAAAGATTTTCAGAGATATACTGGAAAAAGAAGGACTCAAACCTATAGAGGCTGTAGGTGAAAAATTTGACCCCTATTGCCATGAAGCCATTATGAATGTTGAATCTGAAAAATATCCGGAGGACACCATCGTTGAAGAATTGGTAAAGGGTTACTATTTAAAATCAAAAGTAATCAGACCATCTGTGGTTAAGGTTTCCAAGGGAACTTCAGATAAAGAAAAAGAAAAGGGAGAAAAAGGTATAGATTTAAAGAATAATAATAATAATGAAAAAGGTGACAATACTAATAATAAATAAAAGGAGAAAATAATTATGGCAAAAGCAATTGGAATTGATTTGGGAACTACTAATTCAGTTGTTGCCATTATAGAAGGTGGCAAACCTGTCATTATAGAAAACAAAGAAGGCAGCAGAACTACGCCTTCTATGGTGGCTTTTACCAAAAAAGGAGAAAGATTAGTTGGACTGCTTGCCAAAAGACAGGCAGTAACCAATTCAAAAAATACCGTTTATTCTGTTAAACGTTTTATTGGAAGACGCTTCACAGATCCGGAAGTACAACAAATTAAAAAAATACTTTCTTATGATATTGTAGAAGGTGAGCATACAGATGTTAGAATAAAGATTCAGGACAAAACATATAGCCCCCAAGAGATATCAGCAATGGTTTTACAAAAGCTGAAACAGGCAGCAGAAGACCATCTCGGGGAAGAGATTAAAGATGCAGTAATTACCGTTCCTGCTTATTTTAATGACAATCAGAGAGAGGCCACGAAGGCTGCCGGTAGAATAGCCGGTCTGAATGTCTTGAGAATAATAAATGAACCTACCGCAGCTGCTTTAGCTTATGGGTTAGATAAGGAAAAGAATGAAAAAATCGCCGTATTTGACTTAGGCGGGGGTACTTTTGATATCTCTATTTTAGATATTGGAGAGGGTGTTTTTGAGGTCAAGTCAACCAACGGAGATACTTTCCTGGGAGGAGATGACTTAGATCAGCGAGTAGTCAACTGGTTGATAGATAATTTTAAGAAGGAACAGGGTATTGACTTAGGTAAAGACCAGATGGCTTTACAGAGATTAAAAGAGGCAGCAGAGAAGGCAAAATGTGAGCTTTCTTCTTCTCTGGAAACTGATATTAATCTGCCCTTTATCACAGCAGATGCCACTGGACCAAAGCACCTCAATTATACTTTAACCAGGGCTAAATTGGAGCAATTAACCGAAGATATCCTGGCCAGGACTATGGAGCCCTGTAAGAAAGCATTGGAAGATGCAAAATTGACTGCAAATGATATTGATGAAGTTATTTTAGTAGGCGGTCAAACAAGAATGCCTAAAGTACATGAAATAGTGAAACAAATATTTGGCAAAGAACCTCATAAAGGAGTTAATCCCGATGAGGTGGTAGCTATGGGTGCTGCTATCCAGGGTGGAAAACTAAAAGGAGAAGTCAAAGATATCCAATTATTGGACGTAACGCCATTATCTTTGGGTATAGAGACCTTAGGGGGTGTATTTACTAAATTAATTGATAGAAATACTACTATACCGGCATCCAGAAATCAGATATTTTCCACTGCAGCAGATAACCAGACTGCGGTCGATATAAATGTATTGCAGGGGGAAAGATCTTTAGCTAAAGATAATACCAGCCTGGGACGTTTCCAGCTGGTAGGAATTCCAGCTGCTCCCAGAGGGATGCCACAGATAGAAGTAGCTTTTGATATTGATGCCAATGGTATCCTTAAAGTAACTGCTAAAGATAAAGGTACTGGAAAAGAACAAAAGATTACCATTAAGCATTCCAGTGGTCTTACTGAAGAAGAAATTCAGAAAAAAATTAGAGAAGCGGAACAATTTGCCGATGAAGACTTAAAGCAAAAAGAGAAAGTGGAAATACATAATCAGGCAGATAATCTGGTTTATTCTACTGAGAAAACTCTTAAAGAAGCGGAAGGCAAGATTAGCGAGAACCTGAAAAATGAAATAAATGAAAATATAAATGAATTGAAAAAAGCAATTGAGAAAGAAAATGTGGAAGAGATGAAAGCCGGCATTGAAAAACTAACTAATTCTTCGCATAAATTAGCTGAAGAGATTTACAAACAATCTTCAGCACAACAAGAACAACATACTTATTCTGACACTTCTTCTTCTGAGCAGCAAACAGAAGATACACAGGATGCAAATAAAGATGAGAAGGTATTTGATGCTGAATACAAAGAAGAAGATGGAAACAATTCTAAATAGTATTTGTCAAACATAAAGAATAGTATTAAAACTATTATAATTACTTTATAATCTTGCTGACTTTCTGGGTAAGATAATATACTATATTAAATTATCCGGAAATTCAGCAAGATAAACTTATTATAGACTTATATTTTTTAAAGAGGTTGTATAACTTTGGCTAATAAGGATTATTATCAGATACTGGGAATAAATAAAGATGCCAGTCAGGATGAGATAAAAAAAGCATTCCGCAAGCTGGCTTTGCAATACCATCCCGATGCTAATCCCAATAATAAGGAAGAGGCAGAAAAAAAGTTTAAGGAGATAGGTGAAGCCTATGCTATTTTAAGTGATCCAGAAAAGAAAGCCCGATATGACCAGTTTGGAACAGCTGATGCTCCGGATTTTGGTGCCGGGTTTGATTTCAGAGATATTTTCGGTGAAGGAATGGATGACTTTGGTAGTTTTAGTGATGTTTTTGAAAGTTTTTTTGGCGGGGGTACCCGAAGAGCTTATCGCAGAGATAGGACTAAAAAGGGCGCCAGTTTAAGATACAATCTGGAAATAACTCTGAAGGAAGCTGCCTTTGGAGCAGAAAAAAAGATTGAAGTGCCGGTTTGGGAAGACTGTAGCCGATGTAAGGGGAGTGGAGCAGAACCAGGGACTTCTAAAACAACCTGCCCTGATTGTAAGGGAAGTGGCGAAATTAGAACTACTCAGAGTACCTTTTTTGGGCAAACTGTTAATATCCAAAGTTGTCCTAGATGTAAGGGAGAGGGTACCATTATTGAAACTCCCTGCAATGTTTGCCATGGTCTGGGCAAAATAAAAAAAAGAAAAAATATAAATGTAAAAATTTTAGCTGGTGTGGAAAGCGGTCACCGTCTTAGGCTGGCTGGTTTAGGGGAACCGGGAGAAAATGGCGGTCCTTCCGGAGATTTATTTATAGTTTTATATGTTAAAGAACATCCCGTATTTAAACGAAGTGGAGCAGACATTTTCTGTGATCACAAGATTAGTCTGCCTAAAGCAGTTTTGGGCGGAGAGACTACCGTTCCTACCTTAGAAGGTAATGTGCAAATGAGAATACCAGCCGGGACTCAGAGTGATACTGTTTTCCGATTGAGGGGAAAAGGAGCCTATATTCTTGGTACAAAAAATAGAGGAGATGAAAAGGTAAGAGTAATTGTTGACATCCCTAAAAAATTAAATGATAAATCCAAAAAATTGTTTTACGAATTGGCACAAGAAATGGGTGAAGATATTGAAAAAGTGGGTGAAAAAAACTTTTTTGAAAAGGTAAGAGATTCCTTTTCCAAAAGATAAATCTCGGTGATTTAAGTGGCGCAGAAAGTGAGTTTTAAAACTTTGGGTTGCAAGGTAAATCAATATGAAACCGGAACCCTGAGGCAATCATTTATCAAAAACGGTTATGAAGTTGTTGAATTTGATAAAGATGCTGAGATTTATATTATAAATACCTGCTCAGTTACCAGGGAAGCAGAGAGAAAATCAAAACAGATGATTAGAAAGGCTGCACGCTTAAATCCGCGGGCAACCATTGTAGTAACCGGTTGCGCAGTGCAATCTAATTTGCTTGAAATAAAAGAATATAAGAATATATCTCTAATTGTAGGGAACAGAGATAAAGAAAAAATTTTTGACATAATCAATCAAATACCATTATCAGAAGAAGAACCACATATTTTTAGCAGCTCACCTGAGAAGATTAATGGCTATATTGAAAGCAAATGTATTAGCAGTTCAAGTCGTATTCGTAAAATGGTTAAAATCCAGGATGGTTGTGACCAGTTTTGCAGCTACTGTATTATCCCCTACCTGCGTGGCAGAGCCAGAAGCAGACCTATTGAGCAGATATTGTCTGAAATTGATTATTTAGCTAATAGAAATTGCAAAGAGGTAATTTTGCTGGGCATTAATCTGGGCAGTTATGGCTCTGATTTGAAAGGCAACAGAGTAAACTTAGCAGATATAATCAGAAGAATAGACAGTATTTCCAATATCAAAAGAATCAGATTGAGTTCAATTGAATTACCTTATATTGATGAAAGCCTCATAAAGGCCTTTCGCTGTTATCCCAAGCTTTGTCATCATCTTCACATTCCCTTACAAAGTGGCGATAACCGCATACTTCATCTTATGAATAGAAAATATACTTCTGAACAATATAGTGAGACTATTAATCTTCTTAAAAGAGATATTCCTGACATTGCTATTACTACAGATATAATAGCGGGGTTTCCCGGTGAGGATGAAGCAGCATTTCAGAATACTCTAAATTTGGCAAAAAAGATGGGCATCAGTAAGATGCATATTTTCCCTTATTCCAAAAGAAGGTTTAGCCTGGCTTCTTTTTTACCTGATACTATTGATGAAAAAGTAATAAAAAATAGGAGTGAACAGCTGATTAACCTTTCCAATGAACTTCGCAGGGACTATATTTTTCAGAATTTAGGCAAAGAAAAGCATATTTTGATTGAATTTCTGGGAAAGGAAAAGAATGGTAGTTTTGCCTATGGCTTAACTGATAATTATATAAAGGTCTGTGTTAATGATGTTAATTACGAAAAGGGCCAGATGGTTAAGGTGAGAATAATTAAAGTCAATGACAGCTATGCAGTAGGTGAAGCAATAAATTAGCTTTATTTTGAAGCAAGAGGATAAAAATAATTTGAGTCAATGGTTTGTTTGGTATAAAATGTTTAGGTAAAATAATAGTGTAAAAGATAGTGTAAAATGTTAGTGTAAAATTTAGGATTTGATATTTTTTATTTCTGTGTTATAATAATATAAATTTTAAAAACATCCTGTTTTAGAAAAGAGTGGTTTGTGAACCACTCTTTTGTTTTGTAATTTTATTTTTCAATTAAAATCGGGGACATTTTTAAAAAATTTAGTAACAGAAAAGAAGATTAGAAAAGCGGTTAAGAGATTCTGCTCTCCCACCCTAAAGAGGAGAGGAGGTTAACAAATATGATGAACATCGATTTAGTTAAAATACTTGATGAAATAGAAAAAGAAAAAGGAATACCCAAAGAAGCTATCCTGGAAGCCATAGAAGTATCTCTCGTTTCAGCTTATAAAAAGAATTTTACTCAGGGTAAGGATAATGTAGAGATAAATATTGATAAAGAGAGTGGAAGAGTACGGGTCTTATCAAAAAAAATAGTAGTTGAAACAATAAGTAAGCCTTCTTCAGAAATTGATTTAGAACAAGCTCAGCAATATAAAAAAGGGGTAGTTAAACTGGGAGATGAAATTGAGGTGGAAATAACACCTGAGGAATTCGGCAGAATTGCCACCCAAACTGCCAAGCAGGTTGTTGTTCAGAAGATAAGAGAAGCAGAGAGGAAGGCGATATATGAAAGATATATTGATAAAGTGAGAGATATCGTAACAGGAGTTGTTCAACGCCAGGAACATTTCAACTATATAATAGATTTAGGCAAAGCAGAGGCAATTCTGCCTCCCAATGAGCAGGTGAAGGGCGAGACCTACAGAAGGGGCAATAGAATGAAGTTCTATGTAGTTGAAGTTAAAAAAACATCTAAGGGACCTAAAATAATACTGTCACGAACCCATCCAGATCTTTTAAAACGATTATTTGAATTAGAAGTCCCTGAAATTCATGAAGGGTTGGTGGAAATTAAACAGATTTCCAGAGAAGCTGGAAAGAGATCCAAGATTGCTGTTACCTGTAAAGATGAAATGGTTGATTCCATCGGCTCCTGTATTGGAGACCGAGGCTCAAGGATTAAAGCTATTATGAATGAACTTCAGGATGAAAAAATAGATATCATTAAATGGCATGAAGATGATAAGACTTTTATTGCCAATTCTCTTAATCCAGCCAAAGTATTACTAGTGGAGTTATTGGAAAAAGAAAAAAGGGCTTTGGTTGTAGTTCAAGATCAATTGCTTTCTCTGTCTATTGGCAAGGAAGGGCAAAATGCTCGATTGGCTGCTAAGTTAACAGGTTGGAAGATTGATATTAAAAGTGAATCACAATACAGACAAGAAAAAAAAATTGAACAGAACGAAAATATAAGTAAAACCACATAAAATATAAGTAAATTAAAAATTTATACCCTTTAGAAAGTATGAAGAAAAAGAAGTTACCCAAAATACCATATAGAACATGTATAGGATGTCAGGGGAAAAAAGCGAAAAAGGATTTATTAAGAATTATAAGAACCCCTGATGGCACAGTTGAAATAGATGAGACTGGTAAGAAATCAGGTCGTGGAGCTTATTTGTGTTATAATAAAATATGTTTGCAAGAGGCAATTAAAAAGAAGAGAATAGGAAAAGCATTAAAGATTGAACTTTCACCAGAAATTGTTAAAGAATTAGAAGAAAAGTTTAATACCATAGAGGAAAACCTGGATGATATTTAAAATAATTTTACCTGTTTTAAAAGCGATTGGCTAAAGAACAATATTTCCCTGATAACGGCCGGTTGAGATGGAGGTCAGCATATATATGAAAAAAAGAGTTTATGAAGTAGCAGAAGATTTAAAGATCCCAGCTAAGAGCTTAATTAGTTTTTTAACAAAAGAGGGTATCGATGTTAAAAATCATATGAGCACCCTTGATGAGGAGACAATTGAAATCATTAAGGAAGCAATTGCTGAGGAAAAAAAGAAAGCTAAAGAAATAGAAAAAGAAGAAAAAAAAGTGTTCATATTGGATAAATTGCCCAGCCTTAAAGAGCTGTCTGAAAAGCTCAATTTACCATTATCAAAAGTAATGCAACAAGCTTCAAAATTGGGACAAATAAAATCTATTGATAGAGAATTACCATGGGAAATTGTTGACAAAATAAGCCAACAAAACAATATTGATATAAGCCTCTCCGGTAATTTAAAAAAGGTGATTAAAACTAAAAAAGATAGAATCATCGAACACCCCTTGTCGGTAAAATCACCGGTTATTACAATTGTGGGCCATGTGGATCATGGTAAAACCACTCTCCTTGATGTAATCAGAAAATCAAACATCACTAAAAAAGAGGCAGGAGGTATTACGCAGCACATCGGTGCTTATGTGGTCAATTTGAAAGGCAATCGATTTGTTTTTATTGATACTCCAGGACATGAAGCATTTACCACAATCAGGGCACGAGGGGTGAAAGCCACTGATATTGTAGTACTGGTAGTTGCTGCTGATGATGGTGTAATGCCCCAAACTGTGGAGGCAATAAATCATGCCCGGGCAGCTAATGTTCCAATCATTGTGGCAATAAACAAGATTGATAAGGCAAATGCTAATGTAGATAAGGTCAAAAAGGAACTCTCTAAATATCAGCTTGTTTCAGAAGACTGGGGTGGGGACACTTTGGTTGCAGAAATTTCTGCCTTACAGAAAAAAGGTATAGTAGAATTATTGGAATTGATTTCTTTGCAAGCAGAGATGTTGGAATTAAAAGCCAACCCTGAACTTCCTGCTACCGGAGTGGTAATAGAGACTAAATTAGACAAGGGCAGGGGTATTCTGGCAACGGTTTTAATCCAGGATGGTCATTTGAAAATTGGAGATTATTTTGTAGTTGGAAAGGCATATGGAAAAGTAAGAAGTATGATGGATGATATGGGAAAACACCTTGCCTATGCCGGTCCGTCCACTCCAGTGGAAATAACCGGATTTAATAAAATGCCCAGTGCCGGAGATATTTTTCAGGTAGTGGCTAGTGATCATTTTGCCAAAATAATAATTGGTGAAAGAGAACTGGAAGAAAAGCGTAAAGAAAAAAAAGAAGAAGAACGAGTATCCCTGGACCGTTTATTTGAAGAAATGAAAAAAGGTAAAATAAAAGAATTAAACATTATCTTAAAAGCGGATACTCAGGGGTCTTTAGATGCTTTACAAGAAACGCTTTCTCCTTTAAGCAATGAAGAAGTTGAAGTTAAAATAATTCATGGGGGAATTGGTACAATTTCTGAAACAGATATTATGTTAGCTTCTGCTTCGAATGCTCTGGTAATAGGATTTAATGTGGCAGTAGATCAAAATGCCCAAAAGCTGGCTAAAAACGAAAAGATTGAAATCAGAACTTATAACATAATATATGATTTAATTGATGAAGTTAAAGCTGCATTGAAGGGATATTTAAAACCCCAATTAGAAGAAGTAACCAACGGCATAGCCGAGGTTAGAGAAATATTTAAAATTCCCAGGATTGGCGTTGTTGCCGGATGTTATGTTACTGAAGGAAAGATATCGACTAAAGATTCTATTCGTGTTTTACGTAAAGAAGAAAAACTATATGACGGAAAAGATTTTTCTATAAAACGTTTTAAAGAAGATGTCAAGGAAGTTAGCTCTGGATACGAATGTGGTATACATATAGATAAGTTTGATGACTTTCAGGTACAAGATAGAATTATTTTTTATAATTTTAAAGAAGTTACAAAATAATTAATATGCTGGTTGGTATTTGCGAAATTTCTCTATATTTTCCAAATAGCCATTCTCTGAAAGATAAAAGGTCGATTTTATCTGGTTATAAGAGTTCCTTAAGGAAAAAATATAATATTTCTATAGCTGAAATTGGTCAAAAAAATTTGTGGAAAGAGAGTATTGTAGGAATTTCTATTATTAGCGATAATCGACAATATATTGACCGGGTAATGGAAAAAATAATAAGTGATACTGAGATTAATCCTGAAATACAGATGCTTGTTCACAAAATTTCTGTTAATTAGATTTGATCAGGTTAAAAATAAAAAAGGTTAGACAGAAAAAATGGTTTTAGAACAAAAAAAGAAACATTTTGAAAAATTATTAAAGAGAAATATAAGTCATATACTTTATAGAAAAACCAAAGACCCCCGTATCGGCTTTGTCACGGTAACCAGAATTGCCCTCTCCAATGATTTACATAATGCAAAAATATACATTTCCATTTTAGGCAGTAAAGAAGAACAGGAAAAGTGTCTGAAAGGCCTTCACAGTGCCACAAACTTTATCAGATCGGAATTGTCGCAAGAGCTTAAAGGATACCGCTTTACTCCTTCCATATCTTTCCACTTTGATAAAGAATTGGAAAAAATTCATCAACTTATGTTAAAAGTAGGCAATTTAGAGAGGGAAGGTAAAGACAGGGAAATTTAAAAATGGAAGGTACAAGTATTGGAAAAATTGCTAAATTAATCAAAACATACCATAACTTCATTATTACCTCACATGTAAATTTAGACGGGGATGCCTTAGGTTCTGAATTAGCCCTCTATTTTATTTTAAAACAACTTCAAAAAAAAGCAAAAATAGTAAATCAAGATCAGGTACCGTATATTTATCAATTTTTGCCCGGTGTTGATGAAATTATTTGCAGTGATAAGCTTGATAAAAATTTCAAATTAGAAATTGAAAGAGATACGGTATTAGTGGTTCTTGATTCAAGTAATCTGGAAAGAATTGGTAATATTCCCCTTGAAATTGAAAAAATTAGAATTATTGTAAATATTGACCATCATCCCAGTAATACCAATTTTGGACATGTCAATTATATTGATGTTAATTCTTCTTCGGTGGGAGAGATAATTTTTCAATTAAGCAAAGAACTGAACTGTGAATTAACAGAGCAACTGGTAATTCCGATGTTTACTGCAATTGTTACCGATACCGGTTCTTTCCGTTATGCCAATACCACGGCTGAAACATTCCATACTGCCTTTCTTTTGACAAAATCCGGCGCAAACCCCCACTTGATTACTAATTATATTTATAACAATAATGAGTTATCTGCTCTGAAATTATTAGGCGAAGCGCTGCTTAAACTACAGATTGATAAAAATTCAAGATTTGCCTGGAGTGTTGTTACCAGAGAAATGATGGGAAGAACCTGTGCCCGGGAGGAAGAGACGGAAGGTATAGTTGATAAAATTCTTTCCATCAGGAAAGTCCAGGTTTCGGTGCTTTTTAAGGAAACTAAAGAAGGTACCACCAAGATTAGTTTTCGGTCTAAAGGTGAGTTTAACGTAGACCTTTTTTCACGGATATTTGGTGGTGGAGGTCATCCCAATGCAGCAGGTTGTCAATTAGAGGGAGATATAAATACTATTGTAAAGAAAGTCCTTACTGAATTAAAAAAAGCGCTCAATAATGGTAATTATAGGTAGTTTTATTATTTTTTAAGGTTATCCTTTTTAAAATGAAAGATGGTATTCTTATCATAGATAAGCCTGAAGGGATTACTTCAGCTAAAATAGTTTTAAAAATAAAAAAAGTTTTAAATTTGAATAAAGCTGGACATACCGGAACATTAGATCCCTTTGCTACCGGAGTACTGGTTTTGTGCTTGAATCGTTGTACCAAAAAAGCTCCTTATTTTTTTAATATGGATAAAACCTATTCAGGCACAATGATTCTGGGTATTTCAACAGATACTCAAGATCTGACTGGCAGGGTTGTTAAAGTTTGTACTAAAAGAAGACCAAAATTCAATTTAGATGAAGTAAAAAGTGTTTTTAGAAAGTTCCAGGGTGAAATCTGGCAAACGCCACCAATGTTTTCGGCAATTAAGTCCAGGGGGAAACCGCTATATCAATTAGCCAGAAAAGGAATTGAGATAGAGATTGCTCCACGGAAGATACAAATATTTCAGTTAACTGTTTTGGATCTAAAGTGGGATAAATATCCAAGTATTGGATTTGAAGTTAAATGCTCCAAGGGAACTTATATCAGAACACTGTGTAGCGACATTGGTGAATATTTAGGATGTGGGGCATATCTGTCTAAATTGCGAAGGATACAGGTTGGGAAAATATCTATCAACCAGTCTATCCCTTTAGATAGATTTATGGAAATGACCTCTGAAAAGCAAAAACAATATATATTGCCATGCAGAGCAGTTTTAGACTAAATATCCCAAAGAGAGAAAACACAAAACTTAACTTAATTTGAATAATTCTTAACATAAAAGCTTATTCGTGGTTAAAATTATTAATAAAATAGAGGCAATAGTACTTATATGGAATATGTTTCATACAATAATCTGGTGAAAAATGATTTGTCGAATAATGATAATTTCTCTACCTATATAGCCCTGGGATTTTTTGATGGTGTTCATCTAGGTCATCAGGCACTATTCAAAATGTGTACAGATAAAGCGAAATCTTCCAACTCTATTAGTGCTGCTGTTTTATTAGATCCCCACCCTGAGACAATAGTAAACAATATTGATAATTTTTCCTTGCTTACCACCCTGGAAGAAAAAATAAAACAGATCAAAAATTGTGGAATCGAAAGAATTTATGTACTTAATTTTTCTGATGAATTGAAAAAAATAAATGGTGAAGATTTTGTAAAAGAAATTTTATTGGAAAAATTTCATATGAGTGCCGTTTTCGTGGGCTATAATTACCATTTTGGTTATCAGAAAAAAGGTGACATAAACCTGATAAAACTGTTAAGTGAAAAATACAATTTTAAGTATTATATTTTAGAACCAATAAGAACAAATGATGGACAAATTATTAGCAGTACTCTTATTAAAGAACTTCTTAAAAAGGGAGATATAGAAAAAGCTAATCAGTTATTGGGTTATTCCTATCAAATAAGCGGAAGGGTCATCCACGGTGACAAAAGGGGAGGGGGAATTCTGTCCTTTAATACTGCTAATGTAGAAATCACAAGGGAGAAATTACTGCCCCAAAGCGGAGTATATATTGTTCTGGTAGAAATAGAAGGGAATAAATTTCCTGGGCTGGCCAATATTGGTGTGAAACCAACATTTCAAGATAATTTGTCAAATAAGAGTAATACTATTTCATTGGAAGTTCATATTTTTAATTTTAAAAAAGATATTTATTATCAAAATATAACCGTCTCTTTACTAAAAAGAATGAGGGATGAAAAAAGATTTACCGATGCCGGGAAATTAGCCCAGCAAATAAGAAAAGACAAGTTAAACGCTGATATTTTTTTCAGCAAACAAAAAAATATTTAATTATAATGGAAAATATTACAAGCCAAATAATTAAAAAAAACAGAGAATTGATGAGAGATAACAAAAGGGGATAACCATAAGAATTTGTTTTCCAAACTGGGTATCATAGAGTTTTTATAGGTAATGAGCAGTTATTTAATGATATATATTTTCTATTATAGGATTTATTAAAATATATTTGAATGAAATTTTTAATTATGGTAAAATATATTGATGATGTAAGATTGCATAAGGATTAAAAGAAGGAAATAATCCTCATTTTGGATAAAATTTCAAAAGAACCTACTTTCCTTTCAATCTGGTAAACATCATGCCGGAATATTCAAAATAAATATTAAATGTTTCAAAATATATTATTAAAAATGATATCTAATTTCAAGAAGTTAGCATATACAACAATTACCATTAGGTCAGAAGGAGAGTTTAGCGAAAATGGTTAAGAAAGAATTAAAAGATAAAATAATAAAAGAATACCAGCATCATGAAATAGATACTGGTTCAACAGAAGTTCAGGTGGCTATTTTAACAGAGAGAATAAACAGCCTCACCAAGCATTTAAATGAGAATAAAAAAGACAAGCACTCCAAGTATGGATTATTGAGAATGGTTGGGAAAAGAAGAAATCTCCTGAATTATTTAAAAGATAATGACGTTGAAAAATATCGTAAATTAATTGAACAATTAAATTTAAGAAAGTAATGAATTTAAAATATTGTATGCTTATTCAAGGAGATGCCTGATTTATGATTAAAAGTATTATTCATAGTACAGAAATAGAAGTTGGTGGTAAAAAGTTAAAAATTGAAACGGGTAAATTGGCAAAACAAGCCAATGGCTCAGTTATGGTCACCTATGGTGAAACTGTGGTACTTGTTACTGCAGTAGCATCCAAAGAACCTAAGGAAGGTACTGATTTTTTCCCATTGCTGGTCGATTATGAAGAGAAATTTTATGCCGCCGGTAAAATACCTGGTGGATTTTTCAAACGAGAAGGGAAACCGAGTGAAAATGCCATTCTTACTTCCAGACTTATTGATAGACCAATACGTCCCTTGTTTCCTGAAGGTTATTACAACGATGTCCAGATAATCGCATCAGTTTTATCGTATGACCAGAAAAACCTTCCTGATATTATATCTATAATTGGTGCATCCTGTGCTCTTTATATTTCTAACATTCCTTTTTATAAACCAATAGGTGCCATACGTGTAGGGTATTTAAACGGTAATTTTTTGATAAATCCTACAGTAGAAGAATTAACGGAATGTCAGCTTAATATAGTTGTTGCAGGAACAAAAGATTCAGTAATAATGTTAGAGGGAGAAGCCAGGGAATTATCTGAAGGAATCGTTTTAGAAGCAATTGAAACTGCTCAGACAGAGATTAAAAAAATTGTGGAAATGCAAATTGGATTTGCTCAAAAAATAAATCCTGAGAAAAATAACAAAAGCTGGCAATTGGAAGAATCTTTAATAGAAGAAAGAAACAGTTTTTATGAGCTGATAAAAAAGGACTATTCAGAACAAATCAGTGAATTCCTTATTACCAGGGAAAAAGCTGAGAGAGAAGAAAAATTAGAAAACTTAAAAGAAGAAATCATCACAGAACTAAAAAATAATCTTAGTCCTGAAGAAGAACTCGATGTTCTCATAATCAATGAAGTATATGATTCCTTATGTAAGGACTTAATGAGACGATTGATTATTGAAAAAGGGTTAAGAGTAGACCATCGTAAACCTGATGAAATTAGAGCTATTGAATGCGAAATAGATATTTTGCCGAGAGTTCATGGAAGCGCTCTTTTTACCAGAGGACAAACCCAGGCTTTGGTCATTACTACTCTGGGTTCTGTAAGGGATGAACAATCTGTAGATACCCTGGAAGAGGATACTACCCGTAAATTTTATTTACATTATAATTTTCCTCCTTTCTCCACCGGAGAAATTAAACCGAGAAGATCTCAATCCCGTAGGGAAATCGGACATGGTGCCTTAGCTGAAAAGGCGGTGAAAGCAGTTGTTCCTAAAGAAACAGAATTTCCTTATACTATTCGTGTGGTTTCTGAAATATTGGAATCAAATGGCTCATCTTCTATGGCTACCGTATGTGGAACCAGCCTCTCATTAATGGATGCAGGGGTTCCAATAGCAAAACCGGTGGCTGGTGTTGCCATGGGATTGGTTAAAGAAAATGAAAAATATGAAATATTAACTGATATTCTTGGTATTGAGGACCATTATGGTGATATGGACTTCAAAGCAGCGGGCTCTGCTGATGGTTTAACTGCTGTTCAGATGGACCTGAAAATTGACGGAGTATCTGTTGATATATTGCGAGATATTTTTGAAAGGTCAAAGAAGGGACGCCTCTATATACTGGAAAAAATGAATGCAACTATATCTAAGCCCAAAGCAGAATTATCCAGTTATGTTCCCAAAATGCTTATCATAAAGGTAAGCACTGATAAGATTGGAAATGTTATTGGACCCAGTGGTAAAAATATAAAGAAGATAATAGAAGAGACCGGTACCTGTATAGATATTAAAGATAATGGCGAAATTTTTATCACTGCTGATGCTATGGAAAAGATTGAAAAAGCGAAATATCTTATTGGAGGATTGGTCCGAGAGGTAAAGGCTGGCGAGATATATAACGGTAAGGTAAAGAGATTAACAAAATATGGCGCATTCGTGGAAATTCTGCCTGGTGTAGAGGGTCTGTTGCATATTTCAAATCTGTCTTATAGCCATGTTGGAAAAGTAGAGGATGTTTTAAAGGCAGATGATGAGATTCAGGTAAAAGTTATCGGAATAGACCAGCAGGGCAAAATTGATTTAAGTAAGAAAGATTTGATGCCTAAACCTGAGAAAGATAATAAAAATTACAAAAATCGATATCATAAATAATCTACTTTTAACTAATTAAATAACTGACTCTTATGGAAAATAATTTAAATATTGATGAAGTTGAAGTAAAAATAGAAAGAACAAAAGGATGCGAGGGGTTGCCTTTACCAAAAGCAGCCAGCAAGCATGCTTCAGGAATTGATTTGCACTCAGCGGAGGGCAAAACTATTGAGATTAAACCTGGTGAGCGAAAGTTGATTTCAACCGGTATAAAACTCGCTCTACCGGCGGGTTATGAAGCCCAGGTAAGACCTCGAAGTGGTCTTGCCAATGGTTATGGTATTACAGTACTGAATTCCCCGGGAACAATCGATGCTGATTATCGCGGTATAATAAAAGTCATTTTAATAAACCATGGCAAGGAAAGCTTTTATATTAACCAGGGAGATCGGATCGCTCAATTAGTAATTCAAAAGATTGTCAGACCGGTATTTATAGAAATTCAGGAATTGGATAGTACTAAAAGGGGCGAAGGTGGATTTGGCCATACCGGGATTAGTGCAGCTGAATAAGTATTATTTTTACCAGTATATGTTATTGTAAAGGTATACTCATTTATGTTATCACAAAAGGGAGAGTATAAATGTACTACGTTATCCTTGGTCTTATACAAGGGTTAACAGAATTCCTCCCGGTTAGCAGTTCCGCTCATTTAGTTATTGCTCAAAATCTTTTTAGTATTGAAATCCCTGGTGTAGCTTTTGAAATATTTGTACACCTTGGTACGGCGGTAGCCGTAATCTGTTTTTTCAAAAAAGAAATAAAAGAGATTATCTCTTCCTTTTTTAAGAGTATTTTAAAATTATACCACTTACCTACCTTTTTCAACTATATCAGAGAAGATAAAAACTCTAAACTCGCCTGGATGTTATTTATTAGCACTCTACCGGGAGTAATAATTGGTTACCTACTTCAAAATACAATTGAGCAGATGTTCAACAATTCAACATTTATTGCACTTATGCTGATTTTAACAGGGTTATGTCTTTTTTTTACAGATATATTCTTCATTCATGGTACTAAGACTATAAAAGAAATTAGCTGGGTAGATGCCTTAATAATTGGTTTATCTCAGGCTTTTGCTATCATTCCTGGAATTTCCCGTGCCGGATTTACTATAATGATGAGTCTAGCTAGAAAATTGGAAAGAAAATTTGCTGCACAATATTCTTTCATTTTATCAATTCCCATTATTATTGGTGCTTCAATCTATAAAGCCAAAGAGATATTCCAGTTAAATATAAGTTGTTTTATTCTTTTTTTTGCCGGGTTTGCTGCTTTTTTTGCCGGGTATTTAGCAATAAGATTTTTTATTAGTATGCTGGTTAACTTTAAATTACGTTTTTTCAGCTACTATTTATGGATAGTAGGGATTATAGTAATCTTTTTTAAGTTGTGAAATTGGAAATAAAATGACTAAAATCGAGAAAAAGAAACTTTCCGTTAAAAGAAAATTCATCGGTTCAATTTTAATCCTCATTGCTCTTTGCTATCTCTACATACTTTTATTTCCGGGGAAAATAAGTACCTTTTTATATGAAATACAATACACTATCAATAAAATGATTGGCCTGGGCAAGTATTTCATCTTTATCTTTATAATAATTGAGGGCATCCATTTACTGTTTAATTTCAATATTCACAATTTCTATAACAGAATGTTTGGGGTTACCTCTTTGGTATTGATTTTATTGGCTTTTATTCATTTGAGATTAATCTATATCGAAAATGCCTATTTTTTGTCTATTCAGGGTATTGGTGGCGGTCTTTATGGCTACTATGTAGCCAGTCATTTAAACAATTACTTTGGTTTATGGGGTGCATATCTATTTCTCATTGCTTTAGGTTTGATTGCACTGTTATTTGCAACAGATCTTTCTTTCCACTACATCTTGAGTTCCTTTTTCAAAAAAATAGTCTCTGGATTTAATAAAGTTAGACATACGTTGTTAAGGGAAAGAAAAAAAGAAATTGATGTGCAAATAAGAAAACCTAAACAATCAATCAAGATTTATTCATCGCAGAGCGATGAGACAAAAAGAAAGGCCGAGCCAATTTTCAAGAAGAGTGTATTTATAGGAGATGAAAAAAAAGTAGCTTCAACGATTCAAGAAAAAATGGATTTTTCCAAAAAGGGTGAAGGCATAGAAAAAAGTTTATTTTACAGTTATGTTACCCCGCCCATCGATTTATTAAATGAGCCAAAAAGAGAATACAAAGATCGTAACCTGGAAAAGATAAGAGAAAATATCGCTTTATTGCAGAGAACTCTTGATAATTTTAATATTCAAGGCGAGGTAACAGGGGCAACACAGGGACCAACGGTAACCAGATACGAAATAACACCCGCACCGGGAGTGAAAGTATCAAAAATTACCAATCTTAGTAATGATATTGCTTTAGCCTTTGCCTCCCCCTCTGTTAGGATTGAAACCCCTATTCCAGGTAAGAATGCTATAGGAGTTGAGGTGCCTAATAGAGATAAAAATACTGTTTTTTTAAGAGAAATAATCGAATCTAAAGATTATCAAAGCAATTCTTCTATTCTACCCATAGTACTGGCAAAGGATATTGGAGGTAAAAACATAATTGCAGATCTGATTGAATTACCTCATCTGCTTATTGCCGGCTCAACGGGTTCAGGTAAGAGTGTTTGTCTTAATACTATTATTTTGAGTTTAATCTATCGTTTTGGCCCTGAAATGGTCAGGTTCTTAATAATTGACCCAAAAAGAGTGGAATTGAATATCTACAATGGTATACCACATCTTATTACCCCTATTGTTACCAACACTAAAAAAGTTGATAAGGTACTTAATTGGGCAATATCTGAGATGGAAAAAAGATTTAAAATTTTTGCTGAAGTTGGAGTTCGAAATTTAAAGGGGTATCATGATTATATTAAAAGCATAAAATCAGAGGAAATAAATTTACCCTATATCGTAATTATTATCGATGAATTGGCAGATTTAATGCTTTCTGCACCAGTGAAGGTAGAAGAGGCATTATGCAGGTTAGCCCAGATGACTCGAGCTACCGGAATTCATCTTGTTATTGCCACCCAAAGACCTTCTGTAGATATTATTACCGGTTCTATAAAGATTAATTTCCCCTCACGTATTGCCTTTGCAGTATCAACTCAGGTTGACTCAAGGACCATTTTAGATGTAAATGGTGCTGAAAAGTTACTGGGCAATGGTGATATGCTTTTTTCTCCCATTAATGCTTCCAAACCCATCAGGGCACAGGGCGCCTTTGTAACTGAAAGAGAAATTAAAGACATAGTATCATTTCTGGTGAAAAATAATCCTCCTCCCGAATTTGACGGCAGTATAATTGAAAATTTAGAACAAAAAGGAGCTGAAGGCAGCGAGATAGAAGATGAAGAAGAAGATGCTTTATTTGAAGAGGCAGTGGAAACAATTATCAGCAATAAACAGGCTTCTATCTCCATTTTACAAAGGAAACTCAGAATTGGTTATACCAGAGCTGCGCGTTTAATCGATTTGATGGAAAAAAAAGGGTTAGTAGGTCCTTATGATGGGCGTAATCCAAGAAAGATATTACTTTCCAGAGAGGATTTTTTATCTGACTATAGAAATTCTAATTCTTAGGATGATATGATTAACTAAGACAAATTAGGTTTTTGAAAAATATTTGTGATTGAATAAAGAAGGGGAAAGTATTATTATAATAGTGTGTTACAGCAATAAAAATTTCAGTAATAAATAGTTACACTAATGGTATTAAAGCTGGGTAAAGAAAAGAAGAAAGGAGGGGAGTTGTTAACTGTTGCTAACAAAATAAAACAAGATAGGTTAAAAATGTTAGCTTAAGAGTAAATTAAAAGGAAGGAGTTAAAAACCTATGAAATTTAATCTTAAAAACATTTTTCTTTTACTGTTAATTACTGTTATGTTATTCCCATTAGTGGCGATTAATGTTTTTGCTCAGAAAGATATCACCGTAGGTCTGGTTTTTGATATTGGTGGAAAAGGTGATAAATCATTCAATGATTCAGCATCACGGGGATTAGGTTGGGCTGCACAGGATTTTGGCATAAAGAGAATAGAGCTTGAACCAGGAGCAGACGCAGATAGAGAAGTAAATGTAAGAAATTTGGCTAGTATTGGGTATGACCTTATTATTGGAGTGGGCTTCCTATTCGAAGACAGTATTGGACCAGCCTCAGATGATTTTCCTAATACTAAATTTGCCATTGTTGATGGATTAGTTCTGGGAAAACCCAATGTTTCTTCTTTAAGTTTTGCAGAACACGAAGGTTCCTTTCTGGTAGGAATGATTGCCGGTCTAAAGGCGCTTCAGGATGGAAAGGATACAGTAGGTTATGTTGGAGGAATGAATGTTCCTCTGATTCAAAAATTTGAAGCCGGTTATAAAGCAGGAGTTAAATATGCCTATCCGGATTGCAAAATACTCTCTGCTTATGCCGGAGATACTCCTACTGCCTTTGCAGATCCAGTAAAAGGGAAGGAGCTGGCTTTGTCCCAATATGACAATGGTGCCTATGTTATTTATCATGCCTCTGGTTTAACTGGTGCAGGTGTCTATGAAGCGGGGAAAGAGAGAAAGAGATATGTTATTGGAGTGGACTCTAACCAGAACTATTTAGGCCACATTGAAGAAACTGGTGAGAATTTTGGTTTGACCAGTATGTTAAAACAGGTCGATGTGTCGGTCTATCTAACCATAAAATCAATATTAGAAGGCGCCTTTGAACCGGGAATTAGATTATTTAACTTAGCAACCACTGTTACCATCAATGATGTGGAATACAATGGAGTAGGTTATGCTATGGATAAATACAATAAAGACTTAGTAACAGAGGAAATGATACAAAAAGTTGAGGAAGCCAAAGCAAAAATTATTAATGGAGAAATAATAGTACCTCACGAAATATAGAATATAAGTTAATCATCAGGAAAGTAATGTAGCAAACATTATATTTCCTGATGATTAATATTTTTTTACATATTCTAAATATTAACAGGGTAACGGTGAGAAGAATTGGCTCAATATTTGATAGAAATGAAAGACATTTCGAAGACTTTCCCCCTGGTAAAAGCAAATGATAAAGTGAACCTCATGGTGAAAAAGGGAGAAATTCACGCTCTGGTTGGTGAGAATGGGGCAGGAAAGAGCACCCTGATGAGTATTTTGTATGGCCTCTATCAGGCGGATGAAGGAGAAATTTATATTGATGGGCAGAAGATTGTTATTTCTAATCCTAATATAGCTATAGAAAATAAGATTGGAATGGTTCACCAGCATTTTATGTTAGTTCCCCCTCTAACAGTGGTTGAAAATGTAATACTGGGGATGGAGCCCAGAAAGAACTATTTTTTTATAGATTTAAAAAAAGCTGCCAGTGATATTAAGATTCTTTCAGAGAAATATGGTTTTAAAATCGACCCATGGACAAAGATTGAAGATGTTTCAGTTGGAATACAGCAGAGAGTTGAGATTATTAAAGTGCTGTACAGGGGTGCGGAAATATTGATACTGGATGAGCCAACTGCTGTTTTAACTCCACAAGAAGTTGAGGAATTATTTAAGATATTGAAATCATTAAAAAGACAGGGTAAAACAATCATCTTTATAACTCACAAGCTAAATGAGGTAATGGCCATATCAGATCGCGTGACAGTAATGAGAGATGGGAAAGTGGTAGGTACCAAAGAAACCTCTCAGACCAATACTTCTGAGATAGCTACGCTGATGGTTGGCAGAGAGGTCTTATTAATAACAAGTAAGGAAGATCAAAAAATTGGTAAAACAGTATTAAGATTAGAGCAGGTGAGTGCTTTTAACCAACATAAATATCCTGTCTTAAAAGATATTAACTTATCGGTTAAGGAAGGTCAGATAATTGGAATTGCTGGAGTAGAAGGAAATGGGCAGACTGAATTGGTTGAGGTTATTACAGGCCTGAGATCAATTTCTAATGGTAAAATATTTTTATATGAAAAGGATATTACCGGATTGAGTACAAGAAAAATAAGAGAATTGCATATTGCTCATATCCCGGAAGATAGGCGTAAAAGAGGATTTATTGCAGATTATTCAGTAGCAGAAAACCTGGTACTGGGCAGTCATTATAAACCACCTTTTGTAAAAGGTTCTTTTATAAATTTTCCTGAAGTTAATAGATATGCTGACCAATTAATTAAAGATTATGATATAAGACCTGCGGTTAAAGAAAACTTGCTAAAATCATTGTCTGGTGGAAACCAACAAAAAGTAATTGTAGCCAGGGAACTTCAAAGAGAGCCAATCCTTTTAATAGCCGCTCAACCTACCAGGGGTTTGGATGTCGGCTCAATTGAGTTTGTTCACAAACAAATATTGAAGGAGAGAAGCAAAGGTATTGCCATATTATTAGTTTCAGCTGAATTGGATGAAATTTTGTCTCTGAGTGACGAAATCGCAGTTATGTACGAGGGGAGGATTATAGAAACTCTAATTAATAAGGATGTAGATAAAGGTAAACTTGGTTTGCTTATGACCGGTGTTTATAAATAGATGAAAGCAACAAGCAATTTATTGGTATTAGCCAAGGTAGGAGGGATATTTTTTGGACAAAGAAAAGTTACAAAAAGAGAATCTTTTTTTCTCCATAATTGAAAAAATTACTCCTATTATTGCTATAATAGGAGCACTTTTTATAGGCTCAATTGTAATTTTATTAATGGGAGAAGACCCTATTCAGGTATATAAGATGATGTTCGGTCTGGCAATTGGAAATCGTGATGGATGGGGAAATGTTCTCTTTAGGGCAACTCCATTAATATTTACCGGATTAGCAGTGGCATTTGCCTTTCGTTGCGGTTTGTTTAATATCGGGGGAGAGGGGCAGGTCTATGTAGGCACCTTTTTGGCTGCATTTGTGGGATTTACCTTTACCAATTTACCGGCAATTTTGATGATTCCCCTAACTATTGCGGCTTCTGCTTTAGGCGGAGCACTCTGGGCAGCCCTACCTGGTTTTTTAAAGGCGAAGAAGGGTATCCATGAAGTAATTATAACCATTATGATGAACTGGATAGCTACTTCTCTGACTTTTTATTTGGCATTGTTATACAAGGCTCCTCCAACTGAAGAAATGAGACTGGCAGGGCTACCGCAGATGATTCCTCATACCAGTGAAATAGCCGAAACTGCACGGCTGCCAAGAATCGCATCACTGTTATCCAAAATAAATATTTCTTTCCCTAGCCATAATCCTTTGAATGTTTCTTTCTTTATTGCTGTTATTGCGGCTATATTAGTCTATTATATTCTTTGGAAAACGAGTCTGGGTTATGAAATCAGAGCAGTTGGGTACAATAGCGCAGCTGCTGAATATGCCGGGATAAGTATACCGAAAAACATCTTGCTGGCAATGATGATTAGCGGTGCCTTAGCGGGTCTGGTAGGAACAAATGAGATAATGGGGTACAAATTTCGTTGGCGGCAAGAACTTTTTCTTGGCTTAGGTTTTAATGGTATTGCAGTCGCCTTATTGGGCAAGAATCATCCCCTGGGAGTAGTATTGGCAGCCATTTTATTCGGCACCCTGTCTTACGGCGGTGCATTGGTTAATATCTTTACGGCAGGCAAAATTCCACGGGAATTAATAATGGTTATTCAGGCAGTTATAGTAATTTTGGTGGTCATTTCTGATGAAATTATTAAACGGCTAATTCTAAGGAGGAAAACAGAATAATGTTCAGCAGTATTATAAATCCTGATTTTTTTGCCTCTGCGATAAGAATTGCCATTCCCCTGGCTTTGGCAGGTTTAGGTGGAGTTTATTCTGAAAAGTCTGGAGTAGTTAATATAGGGTTGGAAGGTATTATGCTAACCACTGCCTTCGCGGCTGTTGCTGCTACTAATTTTTCAGGCAATGTATGGATAGGTATTTTAATAGCTGCCATAGTCGGTATGTTATTAGGTTTAATTCATGCTATTGTCACGGTATCTTTTAAGGCTAACCAGATTGTAAGTGGGGTCGCAATTAACCTTTTTGCCAGTGGTATTACTGTCTTTTTAAGCTGGCTCTGGTTTCATGAAACACAAATAATGGCTTTAAAAAGTCTTCCAATCTGGGGATTCAGAGTTCCTGCTCCAGAAGAGGCCTCATCACTGATTAGAGGTTTAATAGTAGTATTTGCTCACCATTCACCCATGGTATATATCTCCTTTATTATTATTGTAATTTCTAATATTTTAATATTCAGGACACCTTTTGGTCTGAGACTACGTTCAGTTGGCGAATACCCTCAAGCCGCTGATACCCTGGGTGTTAATGTTACAAAGATGAGATATATAGCGGTATTAATCTCTGGTGGTTTAGCTGGTTTAGCAGGATCGGTTCTCTCTATTGAACAGGCACATTTTTTTGTAAAAGAGATGAGCGGAGGCAGAGGTTTCATTGCTTTGGCAGCTATGATATTTGGTAAATGGACACCTTTTGGAACAGCTGCAGCTGCCCTCTTATTCGGTATCGGAGAGGCTTTAGCCATAAGAGTACAAGGAGTTTATACCATCCCTGTCCAATTTATTAATATGATTCCTTATCTCCTGGCAATACTTGTTTTAGTTGGGGCTATAGGCAGGGCTACTGCTCCTGCAACCAGTGGAATTCCGTATGAAAAAGAAATATCTTGATTAACTATTTAGTTACAGCATTATGGTAGCATTTCGGTGCTTTTGTGTTATCATTTAGAAAAAGGTTGAAAATATTAAAATTCTTTAACTAAAAATATTAAAAAAGCCTATAATACCTTAATCTTCAAAATATCTGGTAATAAATAACCATAGGAGATATTTATAAAATGAAAGAAATAGGGAAATACTTGAAAAATAGAAGAATTGAATTGGGGATTTCCTTAGAGGAAGCAGAGTTAGCCCTTAAAATTAGAAAAAAATATTTAGCAGCAATAGAAGAAGGAGAAGAAAGCGTTCTTCCCGGAAAAACATATTTTACTGGTTATTTAAGGAATTATGCCAATTATCTTCAAATAGACCAGGACTATATCAATCAACTTTTAGATAATTCAGAGCAGGATTCTAAACCAATTGAGATTGAGCCACCAATAGAAAAAAAGAAAACAAGAAGGTATTTTTCTCAGAAGAAAAGAAAAATGCCTGTAAAGAAAGAAAAAAAACCAATCAATGTAATCCCTTTATTAAAAGCCGTCTTGACAATACTTTTAATTGTTGGATTTATTTTCGTCCTTAATCAATTTATATATAAACTACGGCAACCTTCCACATCTATACTTGAAAAAGATAGCATTACACAAGAAAAAACAATAGAGCAGGAAATGATTGAGATAGCTAAGGAAAAGATTGAACAGGAAGAAATCCCTGAAGACCACGATTTACCTTTTTTAAATCCATTACCTGATTATAACCCAATTGAACTTATTGCCAGTGAGCCGAGCTGGGTAAAAATAATTCAGGATGAACAAGTTTTATTTGAAGGCATTATTACGGCTGAAGAAAAAATTATAGTGAAATCGAATGGGTTAGTTTCATTAATTACTACCAGTCCGAACAGGATCAATGTGACTTATAATGGTAATATTATAGAACCCCAACCATCAGATAATTATCGTATTATAACTTATCAAATCTTACCAAATAGTTAGTTCAGGTAAAATGGGCAAAATAATTTTTCCTAATCCCGTTAAATTAATATTTAGTATTATTAGTTCTGAAGATAATCTTTTTTGTGAAGCAAAAAATCTATTAATAAGTTTTTTTGGCACTGTAGATCTGGAGAGTGATTTTCAACCATTTGACTATACCAGCTATTATAGAGATGAAATGGGAGATGGACTGAAACAAAAGTTGATTTCTTTCCAAAAATTAATCCTTCCCGAACAACTAAGCCAAATAAAGATTAACAGTAATAAATGGGAATTTCTATTTGATACCAATAATGGATGTTTTGATGAATCAGTTGAAAGAAAGAGAAAAGTAAACCTTGATCCGGGTTACATAACTCTTAGCAAATTTATATTAGCGAGCACCAAAGATGGACCTGCCCGTATATATCTCAAAGAGGGCATATATGCTGAAATTACGCTGAGATTTGTCAATGGTACCTATCACCCCCTGGAATGGACCTATCGAAACTATCAAACAGAATTATACATATCTTTTCTAAATGAAGTTAGAGAACACTATAAGAATAAGATAAAAAATTACTACAATACACAATAATAAATTTATTTAATTAAATGGAGAAATAATAATATCAACATTAATGATAAAAAAAGAACCTTTATAGCTATCAATTTAGAGGGGGATATTAAAGAATATATTTACAATGTACAACAAGAAATTAATCAGATAGTAAATAGTTGTGAAATGAAGGTTAAATTTGTTGAAAAAGATAATCTTCATATATCGTTAAAATTCTTAGGTGATTTGAATAGTGTTGAGATAGAAAAAACTTCAGCCATATTACGGAATATTTCTCATAAATATCATCATTTTACTGTTAGTCTCTCTAAAGACATTGGTATATTTCCAATTTTGCCCAGGCCTCGTGTTATCTGGATAGGTATTGAAAAAGGGAGTGACATAATTTTTCAAATTTATCAATCAATTGAAAAGGGATTAAAATCAGAGCCGTTTTATCAGAAAGAAAAACAGTTTACCGCACATATAACCCTGGCAAGGGTAAAATATCTAAAATATCCCCAAAAATTGTGTGCTTATTTAAAAAGTATAAATATAAACCCCATAAATGATTTGATAAAAAAAATAGATTTAATGGAAAGCCAATTAACCAAAGAAGGACCCTTATACAAGGTCATAAAAAGTTTTCCACTATCCTTTCAAACTCTGGCTTAATATTTTAATATTTAGAAGGCATATCAAATTGTAAAATATGTTCAAATATTTTAAGGTTATATCAGAATCAATTTGTTAAAGAGGAGAAAGACTATTTATGAAAGAGGACAAAAATATAATTTCTGAAAGAGAGAAGGCTTTAAAAATGGCTATGGAAAATATAGAGCACCGTTTCGGGAAGGGCTCTATTATGAAATTCAGTGATCGACCAAAGGTTACAGGCAGTAATATTATTTCTACTGGTTCTTTAGCACTGGATATAGCAATTGGTATCGGTGGAGTGCCAAGGGGAAGAATAGTAGAAATCTATGGTCCCGAATCTTCTGGAAAAACAACGCTAGCTTTACATATGATAGCAGAAGCTCAGCGAAATAAAGGAATAGCTGCATTTATTGACGCAGAACATGCTTTAGACCCTATCTATGCCAAAAATATTGGTATCAATATAGATGAACTCATTATTGCACAGCCAGATACTGGGGAACAGGCTTTAGAAATTACCGAATCTTTAGTCAGAAGCAATGCAGTTGATATAATTGTAATTGATTCTGTAGCAGCATTGGTACCAAAAGCTGAGATTGAAGGGGATATGGGTGATGCTTCAATGGGTTTGCAGGCTCGTCTTATGTCCCAGGCTCTTAGAAAATTAACAGCAATTATTAATAAATCCCGTACTACTACAGTATTCGTTAATCAAATTAGAGAAAAAATTGGCATTATCTTTGGAAATCCAGAAACAACACCCGGAGGAAGAGCTCTGAAGTTCTATGCCTCAATTCGATTAGATATCAGAAAGAAGGCTTCTATTAAAAAGAATGAGGCCAATGTTGGAATAGAAGTAAAGGTTAAGGTGGTAAAAAATAAGATGGCCCCACCATTTAAAGAAGCTGAATTTGATATAATTTTTGGTAAAGGTATTTCTAAAGAAGGGGATATATTTAATTTAGGAAACCAATATGGAATATTTCAAAAATCTGGAACCTGGTTTTCTTATAATGGTATGCAATTAGGGCAGGGTAAAGAAAATACAAAAATATTTTTATCTGAAAAACCTGAATTAGTGAGGGAAATAGAAAAGAAGATATTAGAAGCTGCCCATCTTCCTAATTTAGAGGATAATCCTCCCAATGAACAAGAATTACCAAATAACTGATATTAAAGTAAGGAAAAATAACTTAAACAAAATACAGTTGTACCTTGATTATGAATTATTTGCTGAAATTGATTACGACGTGGTAAAGGATTTAGATCTTTTTGTTGGTAAAACAATTTTAGAGCCGACTTTAGAAATTATCGAGCAAAATTCTAAGCTATCAAAAGCCAAAAACGAAGCAATCAGATTTTTATCTTACAGGCCTCGTTCTGAATGGGAAGTTGAAAAGAAGTTACAGGAAAAAAAGTATCAATCAGAAATTATTAAAAAAGTCATCAGCTGGCTTAAGAATAATAATCATATTAATGACTATATTTTTGCTAAGCAATGGACTAGATATCTAATTGATAAAAAACCAGCAGGAAAGCTAAAGCTGAGAAATGAATTATATAAAAAAGGAATAGATAAAGA
Source organism: Candidatus Atribacteria bacterium (assembly GCA_029556475.1). Lineage (GTDB taxonomy): Bacteria > Atribacterota > Phoenicimicrobiia > Phoenicimicrobiales > Stramentimicrobiaceae > Stramentimicrobium. The sequence continues at coordinate 480 of JAKQEP010000078.1, read as the reverse complement.
AATTATTAATAATGTCCTTGCTTCAATTTTTGAACAGGATGAAGACGAGTTATCGTTTGCACACCAGCTAATAAAGAAAAAGTTATCTTCCCTTCAATCAAAAAATTTAAAATTGAAACTTCCCAGAATTATCAATATATTAAAGAGTCAAGGTTTTTCTAATTCGGTTATTCAGACAGTTTATAATGAATACATTGATAATGAGAATATTGAAGTATGAGTAAATTCTACAATAGCAGCCAATTGTCAATAACTTTAGAAAATGTCACCTAAAAGGGTAGTTAATTATCGCCAGATAATGTCACCTTTTATGATTTATTTACCTGCAAACCTCATAATCAAATAACCTGCCATTTCAAAGAAATAATAACAGTGGCCTTCTCTTAAAACAGGGCCACCATAGACTCATCTGGTAAATTATTGAACTTTACTCCCAAGAAACAGATTTTCTAACATTTCTAAGATCTCCTGCTCACTCTC
>JAKQEP010000073.1 GCA_029556475.1 Candidatus Atribacteria bacterium | reverse complement strand
TTCTCTAATAGCTGATGCAATTCACCACTATTGGTAAGAACTCTGGATTGCCAAAGTTCAAGCAACTTAGAATAAAAATCTTGGATATTGGGTAAGAAGGGTTTTGTTACTAAAATTGGGTTATTCATAATTAGTGCAGGAGTTTAATTAGCAGAGGGCAGAGAGCATAGGGCTTAGGGCTTAGGGGTTAATAGAGATTTTCGTAAGTTAGTAAGCATTTTACTGATGGAGTATAGTTCTAATTTTAAAGAGTCCAATTCATCCAAAGTAATATACTTTTTTCTTTCAAAGAGGATTAGAATATTAACGCATTCAAATACAGAACGACGAGAAATATTCAAAAACTGAGCAAAATCTTTATCAGATGTGGAAGCAGAACCTTCTGCAATATTATTAGTTATGCTCATAGCTGCAGCTCTAAGTTGTTCTGAAAATCTATAGCAATGCTTCATATCAGTTCTATCTGATATATCAAACAATCTATCAGACAACTCAATACTTTTCTTCCAAACATCCAGTTTCTCAAATCTAAACATCTCTTTATCCATTATCTCTCCGCCCTCAGCTCTATGCCCTCCGCCCTCAGCTCTATGCCCTCCGCCCTCTGCTTTTGTTAAATCAGGTTAGTAAGTTTTTGGTGGCCTGGAACATTTTCCAGAAAGCCAGCTTCTATAGCTTTGGCAACTGATATACAACCCAGATTTGCCTCAATGGCTTGTTCCCGGGTTAGGGTATTCAAATCCAGTTCAGGTAAAAGTTTCTTTTGAGCTCTCATCACTTTCATCCAAACAGAGGGCCAGGAACTCATTGCTTTTCCGTTGCGCCGATTTTTGGAATTGTAAGCATTGATATACTTGTCACAATCCTTCTTGTAGTCAGCAGACAAGTTAATCCGACGGGCAAAAGCATAAATCTCTTTGGTAATACTATTGTCGGGAACATAATCAGATGTCCTCTTTTTCCTGGCAATCAACTTATTCAGCTTGGAATTGTAGTAGATTACCAGATCATCCATATTTCCGGTATAACCGGGTAAAGCAAGTTTTACTGTTGCTTTCATTTTGTCACTCCTATATTTTTATTAAGGGTCAGATCGTTTATTTTTTCTTGACCCTTTACTAAATATAGGTATGACAAAAGTGGGGGGGTGATGACAAAAATGGCAAAAATTTTTCAGATAGTAGGGTATCATTAGGCAAAAAAATTACTATCTTCTTCCAGCACATACAACTACAATCATTAAAAAAATTTTATTTTGAGCTTAGCTGATAATTTTATAGGGATAATTAAAAGAAATTAAAATCAGAAAATTGAGGTTTTACTTCTTGCGTATATAGCCAAGTAACATACGGTGCAATTGAAATGGCACAAGCAGGGAAAAAGCCAATCAACAGCA
>JAKQEP010000060.1 GCA_029556475.1 Candidatus Atribacteria bacterium | reverse complement strand
AACACCCGATCCCATTCCGAACTCGGAAGTTAAGCCCTTCAGTGCCGATGGTACTGCGTGGGAAACTGCGTGGGAGAGTAGGTCGTTGCCGGGTTTTTTTTTTCTTCTTGTCTATAAACCTGTCTTTTTATGGCTATCCATATTTGTAGCTCCGTCTATCGGCATTGATGCACGATCCCCCAATTCTTTTAGCTGAAATATTATTGTTGGAGCCGATTATTAGAATGAGTTATCTGCTTAGGTAAGCTCGAAGCCCGTCCCTGCTTTTTTGATAAACATGCATTAAATGTCAACTATTAGCTTACAAAATTAGTAGAATAATGTAAATTAGTCCTTTACATAATATCAAGTTATCTCATAATATTAATTATGCCCAAAATTTATGAGAGGAAACTAACTCCATTACTATTAAAGGAAATCGATCTGCAGCGCATTGTATTGCTGACCGGTATGCGTCAGGTCGGGAAAACGACTCTGATGCGGCAGGTTTTTGACAGGATAGACAGTTCTGCCAAGGTATTTCTAGATCTTGAAAATCCATTAAACCAGCGAATCTTCGAAGAAAAAAATTTTGATAATATTCTCGCCAACCTTAAAAACCTGGGTTTTTCTCTTGAGGAAAAGTCCTATATATTTTTAGATGAGATACAATTAGCTCCTGATATAGTCAAAGCCATAAAATATCTTTACGACCATTATAATATTAAGTTTTTTTTGACAGGTTCTGCCAGCTTCTATTTAAAAAATCTTTTTCCTGAATCTCTCTCTGGCAGGAAAATTGTCTATGAGCTTTTTCCACTGGATTTTGAAGAATTTCTGATATTTAAAGAAAAAAAGAAAAGTTGTGAAAAAGATTTCAGGAGTAAGGCTCATAGTAAAAACGAAATTTCCTTCGAAACCTATAAGTCCTATTTTAATGAATACCTGGAATTTGGCGGCTTTCCAGCAGTAGTCCTTGAAGAAGATAGAATAAGGAAACGCCAGATATTGGAAGATGTCTTCAAATCCTTTTTTGAAAAGGACGTCAAGAGCTTATCAGATTTCAGAGAACTTCGAAAACTAAGGGATCTGATTATCCTGCTGGTCAATCGGGCAGGATCAAAACTGGAGATATCAAAGATAGCTTCTGAGATTGG
>JAKQEP010000035.1 GCA_029556475.1 Candidatus Atribacteria bacterium | reverse complement strand
CAAGTTTATTATCAGTAGGGAGTGAACTTTATAAAGGCACCGGGAATAATGGCAACGGCAATAAAGGGATAACTGCAGATCCGGGACACTGGAATCGAAAAGTTAACAGATAACTAAAGAAGGTAATCGGCAGGGGTTCAGGTGGGCCCTTGCCATAAAATTTATAATAGAAGGAGACCATACTTTGAAAATAATTGAAATTATCACTGAAATTATAGAAGAATTAGCCAGGGCGTTAATGCCTGTACCGGAACCGGCATATTGTCAGAACTAAAATAAATGGCAGGGATTCACATCTGGACTCCTGCCGGGTAAAATTGAATATAGAAAGGACTTGCGAAGATGCCAGAGAAAATAATAAAACCCATAGATTTTAAAAATTTAATAGACCGTGATGAAATTTTTGACAATATTTTAAAGAAAACAAGAGACCTTTTTCCAAATTTTGATGGGGATATTTTAAATTCCCTCGTTTTGTGGACATTCGAATCCGGTCTTGAAATAGGATATAAAGCAGGTCGAATGTTTTCTAAATTCGAAAAAGAGTCAGATAGCATTGCAAGCAAATATATTAATTATATTAAAACAAGTATAGAAGATGAAAAGAAAATGATGAAAAGGAAAATAACAAAGCCTTCTTATCTGGTTGAACCGGAATAATCCTGATGCCAGGGCCGGGAGGAGTAGTTAACCACTTCTCCCGGCAAGGTATAATATAACTGGAAGGTGATACCATGTTAGAGGAATTAGACCGATACGAAGGGCGACTGGTTGAAATAAAGTTAAGAAACTGGGATGAATATAAAGATCCTATTATCGTTAAACCTCTTCAGTATTTAGAAGAGGATTACCCTTCATATCTGGTTGAAAAATATGACAGTAAAAGACTCCTGGAAATAATAGAGGGTGAATTGATATATGTAAAGCCGGTAGAGTGGCACTAGAAGCCCTTTCCCGGCTTATTTTTTATTTTTCCTGAATTGCCTGAAATATACATTCAAAAATTACAGTAGTTTTTAAGAAAAAATCTATTATTTCATTGATAGTATTATGTAATTCTGCTATAATGATTACATAATCCTTGTTATGTAATCAAATATTTAACAAAAGCAGGTGATAACTTGAAAAGAAAGACTAAGAAAAAACCTAAAATAAGCAAGATAAAGATAATAAATTCCTTCAAAAAAGCATATAGAAACCTAATAGCAGTAAGGACTTTTGAGCAGTATAAAATAGTGTTAAAACAGATACTATCCGGTAAGATAAAAATAACGTCAAAATCTAAGTACCGTCAATATAAGGCAGTCATAAATAAAGTGAAAAATATTGGTATAGAATTACCCGGAAAAGAATTACCTAAATGGAGCAAAAAAGGAGATGCTACAAAAAAGAATATTATTGATAAGTATATATCACCGGAAACACTGGAAGTTATACTTGCAAATGTGCCCAGGGGCGAGAATGGCCGGGAACTTGCAAGAGCCATCCAGCTAAGTTATTACTCAGGGCTCAGGCTGTCAGAGGTAATCAATTTGAAAAGGAAGGATATTGTTATAGACGGCATTATTAAATTCAACATACAGGGAAAGGGGGATAAATACAGAGAGGTCTTTCTCCCCAGGGACAGAAAAGATCTGCTGGAAGGATTCCATGGGTTTACAATTACAGAGGGTTATGTCAAAAATGCCATTACCAGAATTAGAGAGAGGATAGGCGTTAATTTTTCTTTCCATTCCTTCCGCCATACATTTGCAACAAATTTTCTGAAGGAAAGAGGTGGGAATATTAAACTGTTACAGGAATTATTAGGACATGAAAGCCTTGCCACAACTTCCCTGTATCTTCGTATTGTGGGGAAAGCTGAAGAGATGGCGAAACTTGGGTTTTAAGGAGAGAGAAAAAATGTTATTAAAAGCTAAAACAGATAAATCAAAAGGATTTAAATTTAAATTAGCTGATATGGAGCTTACTAAAATAATTAATCAGTTACCTTTATATAATTTAAACGATTCAGTTATTTATGATCTTTGTGAATTGCTTGTGTATGATTATTTTGGGGATTTTTTTGTTGTAACAGAAGAAAATGCAAAAATATTTAATATAGCTATGGAAGAAAATCCTCCTGTAGTGGATTCTATTAGTTTTTTGACTGGAGTTATGAATATTTATCCTTTTTTACCATCATTATTTCATATATCTTTAAGCATACCTGTAGGAGCTATTCAAATATTATTAGCCATAGATAAAAATGATATAGTAAGACCAGTAAAATTAAGATTAAATGAAGAGGTAAAAGGTGAATTAATAGCAATGTGCCATTTATCTATAAATAATATGAGTATGAAGTTAAAAGAAATAGAAACAAAAATATTTGCCTTGCCAAAAGATGATAAAACACAAAACCACATAACTATATTTCCTAATTATAGTGATAAGCAAGAAAAAAAACCTCTTGTTTTCTGGCATTTAGCTTTTAAAGATAAGACAGAAACAAGCATTGACGAAATAATATTATTAACTTCAGCATGGGATACAGAAGAAGATTTTTTAAAAAGAGCAAAAAATAAAGGTGTCTCTATAAGTAATAGAACTTTATACCAATATAGGACTTTTTCTTTATTTCCAGATCCCTATAAAACAACAGTTAAAGGAAAGGAAACAAATTTTTATGATCCAAAATGGATTAAATATATAAAAAGAGTTCAGGAGCTGAAAAGCAAGTTAAATAAAACAAATTTGCCATTAAAAGATATTAGAAAATTGGATGAAAAATTTTTTAAAGATATTCCTTTAAAAAAGAAGAAAAATAATAAAAGCAAAAAGAATAAGACAGTATAAGCATTTTCAGAGATAGTATGAAGAGTATACCCTTCAGAGGTAATATGAAAAAAGTTTATATTGACTTGAATTTTATATCTGTTGTATAATAAAAAAAACAATAAGTTAACTTTTAATATTAGTAAAATACTTATAGGAAGGAGGAAAGCAAATGAAAATCAAGGAAAACAAAAGTCTCAGGTATGTAAAAATTTCAGATAAACACCATGCAGAGCTAAAACGAAAAGCGGTCGATTGCCGGCAGTCTTTACAGGATTATGTAAATATGGTCTTGGAAAATTTCTTAAAGAATAATACTACTCAGATAATACAGACGGGATAAAATATTAAAGGTACCTTTCGATACCGTTAATATCGATAGATACCTATATAGAAACTTTAAAAAGTACATTCCGTAAGAAATGTAAAGAGACTTTTATTATCAAAAGTCTTTCCGTTAAGCTTATTATATCAGGTTTAATAGAAAAAACAAGTCAGAAATTAGTTGAAATTTGCCAAAAATACCAAAGGAAATTGAATGGTGGGCGGTAGTGTAAAGCCTGTAGTGGTCTGTCTGGAGTGGAGACAAGAGGAGGGCTGGAGTGGCAGGAGGCAGAGCTAAGCAGGGGATGACAAACGGCGAGGTGACAGTTAGCCGGTAGAAGCTAGGGCGGATGGCGGTAAAGTAAAAGACCGGCGGTCATAGAGAAACAGATTAAAGAGAAATTGATAAAGCTTAATCAATAACAAATTTTTACTTATATCTAAGAGTATACATAAGTGGTATAAGCAAACTTTATTATTATTAAAAAGGAGCGATTATTAAAGATGCCAGTAATTAATGAATATAGAAGCATAAGACCGGTAACATCAAAAGTTTGTCCGAAATGTGGCAGGCTCATGACATTTGAGTTCAATCAGGGCCGGTTAAACTGTACCCGGGGGATCCTTTTCTGTGAATGTTGTAAGTTCAACCGGAATTTATTTGACGTAGTTGACTCAGATCAACTTCAGGAGGTTGACGGACATTATATCCTTCATACCGGAAATTTTCAGGAGGATAGCAACAGTGAGCAATAAAGCCCATCTAATGACAGGGTATAGCAAAAATAGACGACCCTATGACTTTTATTCGACCCCACCTGCCAGAGTAATGGCTTTATTGGAAAACGAGACTTTTTCAGGAAGTATTTTTTTGGAGCCCTGTAGCGGTGCCGGTCACATATCTAAAGTTTTAGAAAAGAAATTCCCTGGACAGAACATTCTTTCATACGATATCAGGAAAGATAATATTTATGGCACCGGTGGGATCGACTTTCTAAAACAGACTGCAGAATTCTACAACCATCCAGATCACATTATCACGAACCCACCATATAAAATACTCACAGAATTTATCCAGCATAGCAAAACAATAGCCAGATATAAAATTGCAATGTTATTACCGACTCAGGCCCTTGGTGGAAAAATTCATAACGGTTTAATATGGACTGACAAGCAATTCCCTTTGAAAAAAGTAATCATAATACCTGATAGACTGAAATTTTTTTCTACTAAAAATTCTTGCCCAATGTATCATCTATGGGCTATATGGGATCGTTTTCATGTCGGGGAGCCCATCATAACATGGCACCAAAAAAAGGAAAATACATTACCACTATTCCCGGAAGGTGAGGAAGAACAGGAAGAAGATGAAAATTTTAAAGATGCTATGGAGACGGAAGTTTTATTGTTACAGAAACAGATTGAAATAGAAAGTGAGGTATTTTGTGATGCCTGAGATGTTAAATGATTCACGTCGGAAATTCCTTGGATATTTTGAGCCTGCAAAGCGGTCGACAGTGGTAAATATCTTTTTAAGCCAAATTAGAAAAGGCCTGACAGACCCGGACATTATCATAACTGAAGTATATGAAAAAGCCAGAAAAGACAGAGATAAACATTATATTTCAGACACTATTTTTAAATACCTGTCAGACGCTTTTAAATATGTGAGTTATCTTTTTGACTGGGAGCACTTGCCAGACTCAGAAAAGCAGTATTACAAAAATATTCAGGCCAAAAAAGCAGTTAAAGCTTATATGGCAAAAGAAAAGCCTACAGAAAAGCAATTATCTTATTTGAAGGTTTTAGGCTATACAGGCCCGGCACCTGACAGTAAAGCAGATGCCAGTGAATTAATTTCAACGATAAAAGTTTTTAATAAAATATAAGGAGGATAAAATTATTATGAAATACGAAGAAATAG
>JAKQEP010000029.1 GCA_029556475.1 Candidatus Atribacteria bacterium | reverse complement strand
CCCTTTTATCTCGTATCGATGAGATAGCGCTTCATTGGAAAATGGGAGTATTCTCCAATGACAGTACTATGGTTGTTAACCATAGTCCCAGCCTCAAGCCTGGTGAGTGTTGCTCTTGAGACTTCGGCGAAGATCCCTTTTCTGATAGTTCAATGCTACTCAGGGCTCCCTATCAGTACTCTTGATCGTTCGCGCCTCTACCTCACTTTGGATAAAAAGTGAGGTATACCATATTCAATTGTTATTTAATAACAATTTTAATGATTAATTTAGAAAAGTCAAATATAATACAATATTTTTCGAAATTTCAAATAAAATATACGCTGAATTATCAGATAATAATAATTAATTACTCTTTTCTATCCTGATTTTAGCACCCTGTCTTACTTTCTTTAAAGCTTTAGCATCACCTGTAATCTTACCAAAGATATTTACCGCACTTGCTGCCCTTACCTCATCACCGTAACTGGCCGGTGTTACTCCAAAGAAAATGCAAAATGCCTCACCTGGTGGCCAGAAAGTGTCCTTTACAGCACCGGACTCAATATCAATAGTTTGTAACAAATGATTTATTCTATTTTTACATTCCCAGATATGCTTTTTTCACTTCATCAGAGTTGAGCAGTTCCTGAGAGCTACCTGCCTGAACAATTTTCCCGGTTTGTATTACGTATCCGCGGTTAGCAATCTCCAAAGCTTCTTGTACTTTCTGTTCTACCATCAATATAGTTGTCCCCTGCTGCTTTATTCTGACAATGGTCTCCATAACACTTTCTACCAAAGATGGCATCAGTCCTAAAGAAAGTTCATCCAGCATTAATAACTCAGGCTTGGACATCAAACCTCTGGCAATGGAAAGCATCTGCTGTTCGCCACCACTTAAGGTTTCAGCAATCTGTTTCCTTCTCTCTTCCAATATGGGAAAGAGTTTCAAAATTTCCTTTTTTCTCTTTTCAATTTCTCCCCGGTCATTTTCAATATATGCTCCCAATTCAAGATTTTCTACTACGGTTAATTTGGCAAATAATCTTCGCCCCTCAGGTATATAACTGATACCTCTACGAAGAATCATATTAGCCGGTAAATGAGATATATCTTTACCTTTATATTTAATGGCACCTTTTTTGGGATGTACTAAACCGGCAATAGTCTTCATAATGGTACTTTTTCCAGCACCGTTAGCCCCCACAATAGCAACCAGCTCTTTTTCTTTAACTTCAAAAGATACACCAAATATAACCGGTACATTATCATAGGCACAATTAATATTATCAACTTCTAATATAGTTTCAGACATACTTTATATATTCCTCCCCTTGGCAGCAAGCTGAAATTTTTTACTATATTTTTGACCCAAATAAGCTTCGATAACACTCTCCTGATGTACCACTACTTCTGGATGATCTTCTGCTATCTTTAATCCTCCATTAAGTACCACCACCTTGTCAGCAATAGGCATAATCGCCTCCATAATATGTTCAACTATCAGAAAAGTAATCCCTTTTTTCTTTAAACTCTTTATTAAACTCACAGATTCATTCACTTCGGTAGAAGTAAGACCTGCCATACACTCATCTAACATTAATAATTTTGGACTGGTAGCCAGGGCTCTGGCCAGCTCCAGTCTTTTTTTATGCCCTATAGCTAAATCGCCCGCTCTGGTATTTTTTATTTTAGTCAAATAACAAATATCTATACACTGATTGGCCATTTCTCTTGCTTTTTCTGTATTTCTTTCCCTCAGATATGCCCCGATTAACACATTATCAAAGACAGACATCTCTTTAAGGGAATGGACAATCTGAAATGTACGCACCGCACCAAGGCGAGCTACTTTATAGGGGGGTAAATTAGTAATATCTGAACCGTCAAAAAACACTTTCCCCTCGCTGGGCTTATATATACCGGTGATGCAGTTAAACAGCGTGGTCTTACCTGCTCCATTCGGACCAATCAAACCTACAATATTTCCCTCTTCTACCTTGAAAGATATCTTGCTATTTGCTACCAGAGAGCCAAATTTTTTACTTATTTCACAAACTTCTAATAAGGGCAATATATATTACCTCCCTAAGAATTAATCTCTGGTTGAGCAGAAATGATTTTTCTAGTCTTTCTATAATTTAAATATTCATTAATAAGCCCCATAATGCCCTTTGGTTGCCTCACCATAATCAAAACGATTAGAAAACCAAATAACATAAGATCGGTTCCTCTTCCCAGACCTCCCCATAATACCCGCGTATATTCTTGAAGAGGAATCAAAATCAGGGCACCCAATAGAGGTCCAAACAAAGTACCAGCACCGCCCAGGATGGTAACCAGGACAAAAACCATTGACACCTGAAGTGACATCACCATTGGTGGGTCTACCCGAAAATTATATTGTACAAAAAAGGCTCCACAAAAGGATGCTAAAAAGGCTGAGAGTGCCATGGCAGATAATTTTATAAAGGTACTGTTGATGCCTGTTGCCTCGGCTGTCTCCTGGTCTTCTCTCACCGCTCTCAAATAATATCCAAAGCGATTCCTTTCAATAAAACGTACAATACTAAAAATAGTTGTAAAGAGTATTAAGGCCCCATAATAATAAGGAATTTTTGTTCTATACCATACAAAATTTGTCCATCCAGTCTTTACCATAGGATAATCCAAACCCAGAGCACCGTTAACCCAATACCAGACCATAAAAAGTCGGTTAAAAATCTCTACAATTGCAAAGGTAGCAATAGCAAAATAATGGCCTTTCAATTTAAAACAGGGATAACTGATAAGAACTGCTACAACCATCGCTAATAACGAACCGATGATAATTCCAGGCCAGGGAGTAATTCCAAATTTAACCACGGCCATTCCCGCCCCATATGCCCCTATGCCAAAAAAGACGGAATGCCCGAAGGAAACCTGTCCACAATAGCCACCAATAATATTCCAGGCCTGTGACATGCTGGCATATAATAGAATCAGAATAAAAACATGTTGAGTAAAGCTATTAGCAGCAACCTGCGGAATAAAGGGCACTAGAAGTAGTACCACAATCAAAACATACCATAACAAATCCTGTTTTTTAGTATTCTCTTTTATCATTTTCTACCACCCAAATAATCCTTTTGGTTTTAACATCACTACCAGGAGATATAGTCCAAAAACTACTACATATTTAAATACCGGTGCAATATAAAATCCCCCTAATGCTTCTACCAAACCTATCAAAAGAGCAGCCAGTAAAGCACCTGGTATGCTTCCAAATCCCCCCATTGCTACGCAGACAAAAGCAATTAATCCAAACAAACCGCCTACTTCAGGATGAACGGCCAGATAGGATGGCAACAATCCACCAGCAACGCCTACACAAAGCCCACCCAAACCAAAGACCAACAAAAAGATTCTTTCTGTATTTATACCCATTAACTCAGCAGCCTCTTTGTCCATTGCAGTAGCCTGAATAGCCCAACCCAGCCGGGTACGCTTAATTACATAATAGATAATAAAGACTACCACTAAAGCAAAAATGCTGGTTATCAATTGAGGCATTGGTAAAACTATATTGCCTATCAGGGTTCTTTTACCATCAAGAAGAGTACCGGTTAATAAACGATAATTGGGAGAAAATCTGTTTAAAGCAAAATTTTTTAATATCATTGATAACCCAAAGGTTGCCAGTAGTGCAGATAAGGGAGGACCTAAAAGACAGTGATGAATAATTAATTTGTAGGTTAAAATGCCCAGAAGAAAACAGAATACCCCTGAGGCTATCCAGGAGATAAGGGGATCAAAATTTATTAAAAATCCCAGCCAATAGCTAACATACATCCCCAGCATCAGAAACTCTCCATGAGCAAAATTGAGTACATCCATTACCCCCCAGATTAAACTCAACCCGGAGGCAACCAGAGCATAAACCATTCCAGTCAATAATCCATCAATAGCTACTTGAAAAAACATAGTCATAGTATATTCCCTTCTTAACTAATCACATCATGGTAGTAAGTATAAAAATACTTACTACCATGACAATTAGGTTATTTCATATGTTTTTTATTAAATTTCCTGTCTATTGCTATGTTACCGTTTACTCCAAGGAATCATGGGGAATATAACCTCATCAGTAGATAGCTCAGTAGGGAATACCCGTTTGTATTCTCCGCCTTGCAGCTGAGTTATCATACTCATGGCCTTAGCATTCTGTCCACCGGAAACAAAAGCCACTTTGCCACCCATAGACAGAGGAGAATTCCATTCATTGGCATACAGGGTATCACGAACAGTATCATAATTAAGGGTACCAGCCTTCTCAATTGCCTGAGCCAAAATAAAGGTAGCTACTGCCTCTTGAATTGAATCACTATCAAAGGGAACACCAATCTTCTCCTGATAAATCTTTTCTACTGCAGCAACTGCAGGCATCAGCTCGGCAAATTCCGGGGCATAACCTGTTCCGCCCATAAAGTAATTGGCATCATCACCAAGTTGTTCAGTAATAACCGGGTCCTGATATCCGGTACAATAGTTCAAGCACATTTTGGGGAGCCAGTCCATTTGTTTCATCGTTCTTACCCAGAGAGTGTAGTCTCCACCCAGGCAGGCACCGAATACTACATCCGGATTCTTCGCTTTCAGAGTTTGAACTTCACTATTCATATTGGTAGCACCGGGGCTGAAGGGTACATCTACCACTACTTCAAATCCAGCTTCGGCTGCAGCTAATTTACCTTCATCAGCGGCATGTTTGCCAAATTCAGTATTCTCATAGATGATACCAATGGTCTTTAAATTAGCTCCTTTGGTTCCATTCATCCATTCAATAACATCACAGAATTCGATGGATTCAGTCTTGTCAGTTGGTGCCATTCTAAAGAAATATTGTAAACCACGTTCTGTTAAAGCAGCTGAACTGGAGCAACCGCACATAAATATTTTCTCCTGTCTCTCTGCTACCATGCTGGCAGGATTGGTACAGGCACTATTGTAACAACCAACAATAGTATATACACCCTCCTGGTCAAACAACCTTTCAGCCTCAGCTTTTGCAATATCAGGCTTTCCCTGATGATCAGCATGTACTAAAACAATTTTGTATCCACCAAGAAGCCCTTCCTGGGCTGCCAGAGGAACATCACATTCCGGATGTGAATTATTAATCACCTCTACTGCAGTTTCTACAGCAGCTTTACACCGGCTTCCCGCTAAAGCACAGGAACCGGTCAATGGAAAGAGTGTCCCAATTTTAATTATCTTTTCCTGGGCAAAGGCGGCACCGTTTACCAAAGTAAATACTAAAAGAGTTGTTAAAATGATAATTGAGATTTTTTTTATAAAATTCACTTATATTCTCCTCCTTAACTGTTTAAAATATATTTTTAAAATAAATAAGAGTTAATCTTTTTCTTCTTCTTTTCTTAACACCTCCTTATAATCTTATTTACAAGATCAAGTGATATGAGTAATAATTATTGGGTATTATGATGAAAAAAGTAAGATATATGTGTGAGAGATATCTGGCATAATTTTTCCCTTCAGGCAAATCTATAAACATTTTTTCTAAAAAATTGAACATATTAGAAATATATTCTTTATTTACCAATTGCCTTAATAAAGAGAAACTAGTTACGCAGAGCAGGTTTTAAAAAAGTTCACATTTTTATCTCAACAGAAAAATAAAATTTCATTTTCTAATATATTTAATGCAGATTAAAACCATATTCCAAGGCTTTTTCGTTTAACCTGGCAATTTTACCGTTGGCATACTCACTTTGTACAGCCTTTACCAGAGATGTTTTGTCTATGAATTTTGTGACGTTCACAATAAAAGCCAAAGCAATGGTGTTAGTAACTTGTAAAGAGCCTATTTTCATAGCTATATCAGAAAGGGGTAAAGAAAAATGTTTTCCCAGATCCATATCTACATCTTTTACTTCATTTTGATTAATAACTACTATGGTATCTTTAAATATTTTTCCTTTTATTTTTGGATATGCCTTATCATGTAATATTAATATTACATCGGGTCTTTGACATTCATAAAAATCAATAAATTGGTTTCCAACCAACACATCAGTCCTGGCAAAGGTACCTCTAGCCTCAGTACCATAAGAATAGGTCATGGTAACAAATTTATCTTCATAACAACTGGCTGCTTCTCCAATAAGAATACCACAGGAGACATTTCCCTGTCCACCAACTCCGCCAATAATTATTTCAAATCTATCTTTTTCTTGGTATATCATAATAGTGCTCCTTATTCTTAACAGGTTCTTCACTATTCGGGTTAAAAATAAACTTATGCATTATTTCTTATTTTTCCCCAATAACGTTCTAAAAACCCTTCAACTTTTTTATCAATATATTCACCAACCACTATTTTTCCATCCAAATCTTCCTGGCCTTCTCTCTCAATATCTTTTATATTAACTGTTCGTTCTTTTATGTCTTTAATCATTTCAACAGCATTATTAAACTTGTTATATCTTCCGAAATAGGTTGGGCAGATATTTATTACTTCAATAAAACGAAACCCTCTCTCTTTTTTGATAGCTTTACTGATAAAGCGCTGAATCATTCGCGGGTTATCTATAGTACATCTGGCAACATACCCAGCACCTGCACTTTTAACTAAGTTGGATATATCAAAAGCATCTTCTGCATGTCCCCTTCTGGAGGTGGAGGTGATTGAATCAAATGGTGTGGTTCCAGAATACTGTCCTCCGGTCATGCCATAATTCAGATTATTAGACATAATTGTTATAATATCAATATTTCGACGGGCTGCATGTATTAAATGGTTGCCTCCTATGGTAGCACCATCACCATCTCCCACCAACGCAAATATATGTAATAGGGGATTGGCCAATTTGATTCCTGTTGCTACCGCAATTGCTCTTCCATGTGTTCCGTGAAAGGCATGTGTCTTTAAATAATCGTCAGCTTTCCCCCAACAGCCAATTCCGGTAACGGCTACTATATCTTTTTTTTCTAAATTATTCTCTTCCATGGCTCTAATCAGAGCAGCAAAGATAATACCGTTCCCACAGCCTGAGCACCAAAAAAAAGGTAACAACTCTTCTTTGACATATTTTTTACCACTGTATTTCATAACTCTATCTCCTTGGAAAGAAAAGCCAGTATATCATCTGGTTGGATAGTTGTTCCTCCCAGCTTATTAATACCAATGACTGTTTTTTTTGGACAGTATTTGGTTATTTCTGATTTTAATTGACCCAGAGATAATTCTGGTACCAGAATAAGTTTTGCCTGAGAAACAGCTGATTTGACTATTGCCTCCGGAAAGGGCCACAAGGTCTGTAATTGTAAAACTCCTGCTTTTATACCTTTTTTTCTGGCTTTTTTCATGGCAGCAAGAGCAGGACGGGTACTGCAGCCATAAGAAATAATAAGGATTTCCACATCACTGATGTTAAATTCTTTAAAAAGAGCTATTTCTTCTTTATATCTATCAATCTTATCTATTAAACGACGTACCAGCCTATCATGATTTTTATCATCAGCACAGGGATAGCCATCTATCCCGTGACCGGAACTGTTAGCTCTGGTAATCAAAGAACTGCCAAAGGGAACAAAAAGAGGTACTCCATTTTCATCAGGTTTATAGGGAAGATAATCTTTATCAGAGGTTGACGCTATTTTTCTATTTAAGATCTCTATCTCATCTGAACCTGGAATATCAACTGTTTCGTACATTTTGGCAATAATCGCATCAAGGGCAAGAAAAACGGGACAGCGGAAACGTTCTGAAAAATTAAAAGCTTTGATAGTCAAATCAAAACATTCCTGGACAGAAGCCGGGGAAAGGGCAATTATCATATGGTCACCATGTGTTCCATAACGAAACTGATAAAAATCTCCCTGGGCTGGTTTAGTTGCCAGACCGGTACTTGGACCTGCCCTCTGAACACTAACAATAACACAGGGGGCTTCCACCATACAGGCTAACCCAATATTTTCATTCATCAATGACAAGCCAGGTCCACTGGTAGCAGTATATGCTTTAACTCCAGCCATACTGGCACCAATAACCGCCGCCAGACTGCCAATTTCATCCTCCATTTGAATAAAGGTTCCTCCAGCTATTGGCAGATTTAGAGAGGCATGTTCTGCAATCTCAGAAGAAGGGGTAATAGGATAACCGGCAAAAAATCTTGCTCCAGAGATTATAGCTGCTTCTCCCACTGCAATATTACCCTGCATAAAATGGCGGCCTTTTTTATTACAAATCATTTCTTGCTTTCACTCCTTTGTCTTTGTCTTATTTTCTAAAATTATTCTGGCTAATAATGTTGAATAATATCTTCTCTCTGCTGAATCTGAACGTGAATTAATCATTACAGGAACATCTGCCCCAAATACAATTGCCGCAGATTTGGCATAACTATTGATTTTCAAACTTTTTCCCAAAATATTTCCGGTTTCTAAATTGGGGACAAGGAGCATATCCGGATCACCAGCAACTAATGAATTGCTAATACCTTTACCTCCGGCGGATTCCGGGTCCATTGCTGTATCATAGGATAGAGGGCCATCTATTATAAAATGCTCTATCTGATTGCGATTAGACATTTTTGCCAGACAGGCCGCATCAACAGTGGCCTGCATAACAGGATTAACCACCTCAACTGCTGCTAAAACAGCTACTTTGGGTTGACTTATTCCCAGGGCTTGCCATAGGGGATAGGTATTTTTAATAATCTCTATCTTCTCTTTTAATCCGGGAAAAGGAATTATTGCTATATCAGTAATTCCGATGAACTTATGGTATGAGCTCATCTCAAAGAGGGTGAGATTGGATAGTAGCGGGGATTTTTTAATACCGTTTTCTTTATTTAAAATTGCCTTTAGAAAATCATCGGTCTTTATTTTACCCTTGGCCAGGATTCGAGCCTGACCATCCTTGATCAATTTTATTGCTTTTTGAGCTGCTTCAAAATGGTTTGACATATTTTCAATTCTGTAATTTTTACTATCTTCTTTTAAATTTACGAGTATCTTTTCAATTTGTTGCCCATTACCCACCAGTATCGGTTCACAGATAATCCCCTTGTCTAAAGCTAATTTTACTCCTTTTAAAACCTGTTCATCTTCGGCAGAAACCACAACCATTCTTACCGGTTGCAATCTCTGCGCAGCTTTTTCTAATTCAAAATAATTTTTTATCATTATCTTACCTTTCTAACTAGCTAACCCTGACTGGCCAATCTATATAACTTTCCTTACCAGCTAATACTCTGGCAACTGTTTCTGCCAGGGCTTCATTCTCATTGCTACCGGGATATAAATAAATATCTCCCAATTTTTTTATCTTCTTTTTCAATTCCTTAATTAGAAATTGATCGTGAGCCAGACCACCGGTAATAATAATACCATCAATTTCAAAATTTAAAACAGAAGCCATGGCTGCTATCTCCTTGGCAATCTGGTAAGCCATAGCATAATATATTCTTCTTACTTCTTTATCCCCTTTTTCAGCCCTTTTTTCTAATTCAACCATATTCTTACTTCCCAGATAGGCGTAAACCCCTCCCTCACCATATAATTTACGCACTAATTCTTCTTTTTTATATCTTCCAGAAAAACAGGCTTCAATCAAAGGAATAGGTGGGATTCCTCCAGCTCTCTCCGGTGTAAAGGGGGCTGACTCCATCCTATTGTCATTGTCTACAATCTTACCGTGATCTATAGCAGCAATAGAGAAACCTCCCCCCAGATGGGCAGCAACACAACAAGTATCACTGAAATCTTTGCCAATTTGTTCAGCAAACTTTCGTACCGTTGCTCTTATATTCAAGGCATGAACAAAACTAAACCTGGGAAAATCAGGATGTCCGGAAATCCGGGCCACAGCAGAAAATTCGTCAACACTGACCGGGTCTACTATAAAGGCAGGAATTCCATAGCGTTGAGCAATTCGAAAGGCTAAGGGAGCACCTAAATTGGAAGCATGCTGGTAGACTGGTGTATATAAAGAAAATTTAACCAGTTCTTCATTAATTTTTATGGCTCCACTGGGCACCGGAGTTAACATTCCTCCCCGCCCGGCACAGGCAATAATATTTGCATTCTCAGGTAAATATTTATCAATAAAATTGTAGGCAATAGTTTCCCGGTAATTAATTTGATCAGAAATTGCAGGAAATTGAGCTATTTCTTTTTCGGGATGTTCAATTTGCTCTTCAATCACTTTCGTAACCCTTTGTTCAGTTAGATTGAATAGAGCACATTTGGTAGTAGTGGAACCAGGATTCACCGTAAAAATTATTTCATTCATAGATTATCTTTCTTATTTGTTTTAATATATAAAACTTTATGTATGCGTTTTTTATTTCAGGCTGCACGAAATTCAATTATGAATATATACGTAGTTTATACTGTATAACAATATAATCAATCTAAAATTTATTGAAAAAAAATTTTTTTAATAAATTTGCTATTCATGCCTTCCGGGTTAGGAAATAATAGTTGTAATATTTTTATAGATTATTTACTGTTATATAAATAACATCTCACAAAATGTCCTGGTTCAATTTCTAACAATTCTGGTTCAACAAATTTGCATACATCCTTGCATTCCTTGCACCTAGATTGGAATCTACACCCTGGAGGCAAATCAATTGAGCTGGGAACATCTCCCATCGCAGCTTCCTGTTCCTTCTTCTTATCTGGGTCAGGAACAGGAATTGATTTTAACAATACCTTGGTATAAGGGTGTTTAGGGGTTTCAAATAGTTTATCTTTTTCAGCCAATTCTACCAATTTTCCTAAATACATAACAGCAACCCTGTCACACATATGTTTAACAACACTCATATCGTGAGAAATAAACAAATAAGTTAATTGAAATTTTTCTTGTAAATCCTGCATAAGATTAATAATTTGAGCCTGAATAGAAACATCCAGTGCTGAAACTGGTTCATCACATACAATAAGTGTAGGATCAAGGGCTAAAGCCCGAGCAACTCCTATCCTTTGACGTTGTCCCCCGCTAAATTCATGGGGATATCTGTTGTAAAACTCCTCTAGTAAACCAACTTCTTTCATCAATGTCTTTACTTTTTTATCTATATCCCCTTTTACTTTATTTACTTTTAATGGTTCTCCTATAGTCTTTCCTATAGTTTGTCTGGGATCTAAAGAAGAATAAGGGTCTTGAAAAATCATCTGAATTTCTCTTCTATATTTTCTAAACTGTTTCCTGGTTAAACTTAATATATCTGTACCTTTATAAAATATTTTTCCTTCAGTAGGTTCTAATAATCTTACTATTAATTTACCAGTAGTTGTTTTCCCACAACCTGATTCACCAACCAAACCCAATACTTCCCCCTCATAAATAGTAAAACTTATCCCATCAACAGCTCTAAGGTATTTTCTTTCCGATAAGAATCCTTCTCCTCTAACTACAAAATGCATTTTTAAATTATCTACGACTAATAATTCCCTTTTTTTATCCAACATTTTCTTCGGCTCCAGAATATTTCCAGCATCTAACTTTTCTATTATCTTTTAAAGATTGGTACTCCGGCTCTTTTTCCCGACATACCTTCATAATATATTTACATCGGGTGGAGAATTTGCACCCTTTAGGCAAATCAAAAGGGCTAGGAACTGTCCCCTCAATAATTTTTAATCTTTTTAGATTTTCATCTATTTTGGGAATAGAATTAAGCAATCCTTCAGTATAGGGGTGTAAGGGGATTTTAAAAATTGACCGAGCATCACCAAATTCAACCGCTCTACCCGCATACATAATCATAATATTCTCAGCTAGCTGTGCTACTACTCCTAAGTCATGGGTAATTATGATGATAGCAGTATCAAGCTTATTTTTTAAATCTAACATTAATTTCAATATTTGTGACTGTATTGTCACATCTAAAGCAGTGGTAGGTTCATCGGCAATCAATATTTTGGGTTTGCAGGCAAGTGCAATAGCAATCATAATTCTTTGTCTCATTCCTCCAGAAAGCTGATGAGGATAATTTTTCATACACTTTTCCGGATTGGGAATTCCAACCAGTTTAATTAATTCTATTGCTCTTGCTTCAGCTTCTTTTTTACTAATTTTCTCATGAACAATCATTACTTCACTAATTTGTCTACCTACAGTAAAGACAGGATTCAATGAAGACATTGGTTCTTGAAATATCATAGATATTTCATTCCCTCTAATTCTCCTCATGGCATTATTTGTTAATTTTAAAAGATCTTTGCCTTGATATAATATTTCACCTGAGGATATTTTCCCAGGTGGTTCTTGTATAAGCCTTAAAATTGATAAAGCTGTTACGCTCTTCCCTGATCCTGATTCACCTACTATAGCTAGAGTTTCTTTCACAGAAAGATCAAAATCAACCCCATCTACTGCAACGACTAAGCCTTCCTCTACCTGGAAAAATGTTTTTAAATCCCTTACTTTTAGTATTGTATCTGTCATTGAATAGTTCTAATTTTCCTTAAGCTATTTTAGTTATTTTTTAGTCTTGGATCTAGAGCGTCTCTAAGTCCATCTCCTACCAGACTAAAACTTAAAACTACTAAAGTTATTGCGACCCCTGGAATTAAAGCTGCTATGGGGGTTGTCCGCATCACATCCCGAGCAGTGGATAACATAGCTCCCCATTCAGGATGAGGAGGTTGAACACCAAGGCCAAGAAATGATAGGGCAGAAGAAGTTAATATAGCTGTTCCTAAATTTAAGGTGGTATTTACAATAACCTGTGACATTGAATTTGGAATAATATGGTTAATAATGGTAATGAAATTTGAACAACCAATGACTTCACAGGCTTGAATATATTCTAATCCTTTAATAGAGATAACAACTCCTCTAACTATTCTGGCAATATACGGGATTGAATAAAATGCTATTGCCAGCATAGTATTCATAATACCACTTCCAAGAATTGCCACAATTGCAATGGCTAGCAATAATCCAGGAAAGGCTAACAAAATATCTGTTGTTCTCATCAATATGTTATCAATTAATCCGCCATAATAACCGGCAATTACTCCCAGGATCAATCCAACTAAGGTCCCCAAAAATACACTTGTAAAACTTATTATTAAAGTGATTCTGGCACCATAAATTAATCTGGTTAAAGTATCTCTACCAAGATTGTCTGTACCTAACCAATTATCACGATTTGGTTTTTGATAAGTATTACGCAAGTCAATATCTAAAGGATTTCGGCTTGTTAAATAAGGTCCAAAAATAGCTACCAATATAAAAATAATAATTATAATTCCGCCAACTAAAGAAGATTTTCGTTTTAAAAATCTTTTTAATACTTTTGATTTTATAAGCATACTAAACCTTTGTTAATATTTTATTCTTGGATCAACTATTTTGTACAAAAGATCTACAATCAAATTAATAATAATGAATGTTGTGGCAATAAGTAAAACTGTTGCCTGTACCACTGGATAATCTCTTGTTAAAACTCCATCTACCATAAAACGGCCTATCCCTCGTATTCCAAAAACACTCTCGATTAAGGCTGACCCTGCTAATAAACCACCAAATCTCAAGCCTATTACAGTCAATACAGGGATAAGGGCATTTTTTAAAGCATGAGAATATATTATTAATTTTTCTGACATCCCTTTAGCCCGAGAAGTGCGGATATAATCCTGGTTTAAAACATCTAACATAGCTGATCTGGTCATTCTGGCCATTATTCCTACTGATTGGGCACCTAAAGTCAAAATGGGTAGTATATAGTGTTTTGTTGATTGGATTCCAATACTGGGGAAAAATCCTAAATAAAGTGAGAAAACTAAAATGGCTAGCAATGCCAGAAAAAATGAAGGTGTTGAAACGGATAATAAGGATAACACCATTAATATATTATCCCATAATTTGTTCTGATTAACCGCTGAAATAATCCCCAAGATTACCCCTACTATAGTCGCAAAAAAAGTACCACCAATGGCTAATTTAATCGTATAAGGATACCTATCTTTTATCTCTTTTATAACTGGTTGTTTAGTCCGAATAGAAGTTCCGAAATCCCCCTTAATAGCTTTTTTTAAAAAATCAAGATATTGGATATGCAATGGCTTATCTAATCCTAGCCTTTTGGTCATTTCTTCCACTGCTTCAGGAGGTGCATGTAATCCTAGCATATTTTTAACGGGATCTCCTGGAATAAGATGAAGCATCAAAAATACCAGAAAAGATACTATTAATAGTACAGGGATTATCGATATTAATCTA
Source organism: Candidatus Atribacteria bacterium (assembly GCA_029556475.1). Lineage (GTDB taxonomy): Bacteria > Atribacterota > Phoenicimicrobiia > Phoenicimicrobiales > Stramentimicrobiaceae > Stramentimicrobium. Next base: position 49,761 of record JAKQEP010000029.1, on the reverse strand, counting down.
CCAATAATATACCTACTCATTCTATACACCTAGAAATAACTGTCTATTCCTTAAAGGTATTATTTTTAAATAATACCTTTAAGGAATAACCGTTACATTTGTTTATTCGAAATAAATCCTTTCAAAATAGGTCATACCTACACCGTTAGTTTCAACTCCCTGAAGACTACTAACTGAAGCTGTTCTATTGTAAGTATCAAATAACATTATTCCCATCGGGTCTTCTAAATATAAGATCTCCAGTGCTCTTTTGTATAACTCTAATCTTTTGTCAGGATTGGTTTCCTGCATTGCAGCAAAAATTAATTTATCTACTTCCGCATTTGAATAAAACCCATAATTTCTCTCATTGGTACCTGTGTCAGTAGTAGTATATAATCCTCTAAGTCCCCCATCGGCATCCATCATTGATGTACCTGCTCCCATAATAAAGATAGGCTGGTCAAAAACTTCAGGAGTTACCCCCATCCAAAGAGGTAGTAAAACGCTCCACTCAAGTACCTCTATTTCTGCATCTATACCTACCATCGATAATTGAGCAGATAATACCTCTGCAAGTTCAACTCCTTTTTCATACCTAGGAGTTGTGACTATTTTTGTCTTAAATCCATTGGGGTAACCTGCTTCAGCAAGGAGACTTTTTGATTTTTCTAAATCCTGGTCAATGACGCCTAGATTGGTATAACCCCAAACCACCGGAGTTAAACTACATGTGCTTGGATATGCCATTCCCGGGAACATACCGTCAATTATCGCTTGCCTATCAATTGCATATATAATAGCTCTTCTCACTAGTGTGTTACTAATGATGGGATTATTGCAACCAAACCTGAATAATCTAGCCCCAACTGATGGAGTCATTCTCACTGTAATATTCGGATTGTTTTTTAATCTTTGTAAATCTTCAGCCGGAAACTGATTAGTCATATCTATCTCACCTGTTTCTAAAGCTATTACTCTGGAGGCAGCTTCAGGTATTGTTCTAATGATTACTTTTTGTAATTTTGCTTTTTCATCAAAATAATCTTCAAATCTCTCAACCACAATTTCTTCATCTTTTTTCCATTCCACAATTTTAAATGCCCCAGTTCCTATTGATGATTCAACAAAATCACCCGTTGATGCCCCATATTTCGCTATTACATCTGGATCCATAATTGCTAAAGTTCTGTTGCTTAGTAAAGAAAGCATTGGACCATAAGGACTTTTTGTAGTTATAGATACCGTATAATCATCAATGACATCAACAGATTTAAACATTTGAGTAAGATTTTTGGCCAGAAGTCTAGTGGCATCCGCATCTTCAGCTAAAAACCTATCATATGTTCCTTTTACATCATTAGCAGTCATTTCCTTGCCATTGTGGAATTTAACACCTTTTTTTAATTTGAATGTCCAGGTAAGATTATCCTCACTAACACTCCAATTTTCAGCAAGATCCGGAACTATCTTCCCATCCGGTTCGAATTTAACCAATGTGTTATACAACATCGCAACTATCTGTTCTGAATGAGAGTCATTTTGAACATGTGGATCCAGTGTTGCCGCATCTGTACTGGTTCCATATACTAAAACATCTTTAGATTTTGCTGATTGAGCTAAAGAACTAACTGATATCAAAAAAAATACTGAAAGTATTAATAATGTTAAATAAATATATCTATTTCCTTTTACCATTTGAAATCCTTTCTTATATTTTTAAAATTTATATCACTAATATCACTTCAGAGCTATTTAATCTATCAAGATTATAAAATTATTTTGCCACCTCCTTTTTATTCATTAGCAATTCATTTAGTCCCAATAATTATTAAGATCTGGCTAATTGCTTTTTATTCTATTCTTTGGGCTTTTCTGTAAATAAATATCTTCCTTCTTAACCCATCTACTTCTACCATTTTCCATATTGGCAATACCAAAAGCCCAACCTCCTGGTCTAGACATATAATTTCTACAGGTATAAAAAAGAACACCATCTCCTGGAGATTTTAACTGTTCAATAATTTCAAAAGTTTCTGGATCAATTATATCGGCTAAATGCTCATCTTTTTTAATTGAAGTAAACTGTCTATCTAAACCAATTTTCGTTTCGATATATCCTGCATTCTTTGGTGATGTTCTCCAGTAATCTGTAATAAAAAGATACTCAGAACATAAGTCCGGAGTACCTTCTAGCATATTAAGATACTTTAAATTACCTATGATACCTTTAATATTCTGATTAAGCCAATCTTTTTCTATCTCTTCTCCAAATCCTAAACCACCTATTTCAGGTACTATGCCAGGGATTCCATATTTTGTTCCGGCACAACCCATTGATGTCCTATCACTATGAGTACCTTGAAACATTTTCATGGCATGTATTATGGGAAAACCATAAGAAACTGCCATTCCTTTGCTTATTTCAACCAGATCTTTATCAGCATAGTCAGAACCATACCCGATATCTGCCATACTTGAACCCCATGAACCCACATGATAATCGATTAAATAATCTGAAACGGCAAAGAGTTCATTTTCAATAACTCTGGTGATTTGATTGCTAATCCATAGGTATTTTCCATTAAAAGACCTATTAGCATCAGGTTCATCAGAGTTATCTATTATACATCTAGTACCGGTATTAAAAGCTGAGGTATTAGTCACAGGAACGGCAATTATATTTCCTCTCAATTGGTCAGTGTTAAGTATTTTAATCAGCTCTCGAATGATTAACACAGAGAACCATTCTTCTCCATGAAGCATTGAGAGGATAAGCAGAGTAGGACCATCATGCTTGCCTGCCAAAATATGTGCTTTTATTCTTATATCTATCCCTAAATCTTTCGTTACTGGTATAGTGACAATCAACTTATTTCCTGGTAGTACTTCTGTATTATATGCTATAATTCTTCCCATTTTATTTTCCTTTATTAGCTTTTTCCAGAGCTACAACAGATGCTATGTAACCAAAAGAAGACCAAAAGCTGCTATATTTTAATATTCTTTCAAATAATTCTTTTGCTTTTTCTTTTTCACCAAGCAACAAATAATAATTTGCCAAACCATACCCTTGTGTAGCCAATTCCAGCTCGGGAAATTCTGCACCTTCATATTCAATTAACTCTTCAGGCTGAATAATACCCTTATACATTAAAACTCTTCTTTTGTAGGACAAGTTTTCCCCGGGATCTGTATTTTCAGATACCAATTCCAATAGTTTATCGGCTTCTTCTTTTTTTCCAAGATGCATCAAGGTCATCCAATACCAATCAACTATGGCAACCATTAGTTCATCCGAGTTAGTAATTTCTAAACAGCGTTTATACGCTTTTTCAGCTCTAGCAAAATCTTCTAACAGATAATATGCCAAACCTAAATGATACCAGGTATCCCAGTTCGTTGGATCTAGTCTGGAGGAAAGTTCTAAATCCAAAGCTGCTTCGTGAAATCTTCTGATTGAAATAAGCCTATGGCCTCTATGCCTATATAATAAAGCATGAAAAGGGTTAAAAGTTAACCCTATGGAGTATGCTTCAATTGCCTCTCTAAAAAGCATTTGTTTGGATAGAGCTATTCCTTTTTTCATCCAAAGATCTACATTCTTTGAGTCTTGCTCAATTTCCAATTCAATTTTTTTTACTTCTTCAGAAAAAGGCAAATCTGATCTATTCAAATGTACCTGAGTTTCTAATGATGCTCTTTCTTTGTCAATGGATATGTGCATATATTTTGTCATTTGTTTTATCCCTTCTTATTTCCATACTTTTTTGATTATTCTTAAAAAATTCTTTCCTAGAAATTTAGAAATGTCTTTTTCCTTATACCCCCTATTTAATAAACCATTGATAACATTATTAATTTCTTGTACACCTTTAAACCCTATAGCATGTCTAACTCCCGGGTCAGTCCCAACATATTTGTTATATTTTCCAACCACAGTAGGATATAACAATGCCTGTTCCAGTGTTCCCCTTATATCTGGACTATAGTCTATAGTGTTATCACTTCCAAAACCTACATGATCAATCCCGATAAGGTTAACAACATAGTCGATATGATCTAGATAATCCTCTAGTGTTGGCTGGACTTTTTTTTCTTCCTTCCAACAAATTGGACCCCAGGGTGAAATCCCTATCACACCGCCCAAATCTTTTAAAATCTTCAATTCTTCATCGGTTTTATTTCTAGGATTATTGGTAATTGCTTTTACATTTGCATGAGAAAAGATAACAGGGTCTTTGCTTATTTTCATTGCATCCATGGTTGTTCGATAACTACAATGGGATAAATCCACAATTATTCCCAATCTATTCATTTCTAGAATTGCTCTTTTACCAAAATCAGTTAACCCTCTATCAATAGTTTCCGTAGCTCCTGTGCCAAGATAATTTGCTTTATTGTAGGTTAACTGAATTACTCTAACTCCTAATTCATAAAAAACCCTAAGTAATTCTATTGAGTTTTCAATAGGAGCTGGGTCCTGAAATGTTAATATGATAGAAGTATTGTCATGTTTTGCAAATTGAATTAGTTCGTTATATTGTTTTACTATTTTTAAATTCTGGTTATCTTCATCAGACAAATTATAGATTTTGGCAATACTCATAGCAGCAGCTCTAAAACCAAGACCAGAATAAGGTATAGTCAGAAAGAATCCATTAAGACCACTTTTGAAATTATTCTTTTGGTATCCTTTAAAATCACCTTCTGTAAATATGCAACCATCTAAAATAAAACGCTCTGATAATAAATTCATCAACAACCTCTTTCTCTTATATTATTCTCATAAAAAAATGAATAATGACTAATTTGTAAATTTTCTTATACTTTACAGAATTTTTTATATTAAAACTAACATAAATTTATAAAAATGGGTTTAAAATATAATGATTCTTTCTTCATCATTAAAATATTTCATCGCAATCTATAGATCTTAATACCTAACTTCTTCTTAAGTTCAATTGTTACAGCTTTTATTTCATTGATGTAGTTGGAGGATTTATGATTGATATAGATGGTAAAACCAATAAAAAATAGAATCAATACACCCCAGATAATTAAATCGAGTTTTAAAAAAGACGGTATTAGAATTTTCATTTACTTCCGGCCCCCCTTTCTGTATTTTATAAAAGGAGGTAATTCGCTTGATGTTTGAGTAGTCCACTTGTTACGTAAGCTGATAAAAACAAAGGTAATCAGACTTAGTATGGTGCACCAGACCGAAATATGTAACTTAAAAAACGCTTCAAAATTAACAGGCAAATTAAACTGATACATTACCCCGCCAATAAGGGCTACCACTAAAGCCCAATAAGCAGCATCTGGATGAGACCTTTTCCACCAGATACCAAAAGCAACACATATCATTAATGCACCACGAATAGAGTATACAAAAAAAGCCTGGTTTAAAATCTTTGGTAAGGTCATGGCTCCAAAGGATGAGCTGATTCCTATAATCAGTATCCAGATTCTGGTCCAGCGGGATACGTACTGGTCATCTGTATCAGGATGAAGCCACCTTTGCCAGATGTCTTTAGCCATAATAGAGGCACAGCCAAATAGTATTCCAGCGACGGTAGAAATCAGTGCTGCAAAAACTCCGGCAATACCAATACCCCCAACGATAGGATGAATACTCATTAAGGTAGCCCCTAGAGCTAATTTAGGATTATTGGTTAATCCTGCTGCACGAGCAAAAAGGCCCATAGAACCGGTCCAAATACTTAAAGGTAAGATTAAAATAGCTGCCAGAACGGGTGCTAAACGTGCTATCTTCCAGTTTTTGGCACCAAAAGAATAGTTAATGGTGGCCTGCGCAGCTGGTATTCCTAATATTCCACCAATAAAATATCCAAAAACTGCCATTCCCCCCAGGCTAAATGGACTGAAAAGTGCGGTGGCATCAAGACCCATTCCGTTGAGTGCAGCGGCCAAACCGGAATATCCTGAAAGACCGGCCGAAGCAGCGAGTAGGGGAATTTCTTTTTTCATTACCCACCAGAAAGCAATTGGAATCCCAGTTCCAATGGTAAGCATGAAAGCTACACTGGTAAAGGCAACTGACCACATACCTGCTGCTAAAAGGTAAATAGTCATAGCTATACCACATATCAGTACACTCAGCTTTAAATCCAGACCGGTAACACTTGTTACCAATGCCCCCAGTGCAGTCATCTGAATTATGGTGAAAAACCAGTAGCCTACCACATTCAAAACTGAAGCAGCTTTCCATGTTTTAATGTCATAAAGATAATAAAGAAATTCAGGTACAGTAATAACATTGTATTTGCGATAATAATGGGCAAAAGCTAACCCAAATAAGATTAAGCCAAAAGAAGAGGCGATGTGATACCATATCACACCCATTCCCTGGCTAAAGGCAACTTCTGCTGTGCCTATCGTTCCCAGTCCACCCATATATTCTGCTGCAATGGATACTGACACATACATCAGTCCTAAATTACGCCCGGCAACCAGTAAATCGTCAGAGGCTTTAACCTTACGTACTGCTAAAACCCCTAAAAAAATAATGAAAATAAAATAGATTATCAGAATGGTAAACTGAATGGACACGGCTTTTTTCCCTTCCTCTTTTTTAGATAGCTATCAGGGTAAGAATAATACCCAGGATAAAGATTATCAGATAAAAAAGTAGAAAAGGTTTGTCTGTTCCATCAAATATAATCATCCTATCCTGTTTATTATTGTCAATATTAAATTCGTCTAATAGATTATTATCCATAATTACCCACTGAATATTTTTTAATTATTTAATTTTTCCCAGATAAGTTATTAAAAAAATAAATATCAATAATTGTAATTGAAAGGTTTAAGAAATTTACCTGGGGAATATCCTAACAATTTTTGGGCAATACGGGCAAATAAATCCGGATTGCCACTAATATAAAATATGTCTTCCTTGTTAATAGCAATATCATTATTTAAATCATTTTGAACAAGCCATTGCCTGGCTTCTTTTACTGTGGCTTGGGCCGGGTCCACCAGAACTGTATTATGGCCTATCTCCTCTTCCATATATTTTCTTAAAAAAGGATAGTGTGAACACCCCCAGATAAGTGTATCAATACCACTCTTTATCAATGGTTTTATACATTCTTTCAGCAAGAGTTTAATCTTATTCTCATTGCTTAAAGACTGTTCTTCCATCTCTCTTATAACCTGATTACTGCAGGCATTGCTGTAGGTAGTTATTGATGGGTCTATATTTTTGATTATTTTTTCATAACTCTTATTGCGAATAGTTACCTCTGTACCAATAATACCAATTCTCTTATTTTTTGTTTTATTAACCGCCTCTTGAGCACCTGGTTGGATTACCCCTATAATGGGAATACTGTATCTCTTTTTGATCTTATCTAATGCCACTGCAGTAGCAGTATTACAGGCCATTATGATTAGTTTGACTTCCTGTTCAAGTAAAAAGTCAATAATAGAGATTACATAAGAAAGGATCTCTTCATCGCTCTTCTCACCATATGGAGCATGGGCGGTGTCTCCAAAATAGATAACCTGTTCCAGGGGAAGCTGTTTTTTTAGTTCCCTAAAAACACTTAAACCACCCAAACCAGAGTCCAATAAACCTATTGCCTTCTCTTTTTCCCTCATCTTCAAACAACTCTTATATGAAAATGTTTTATAAAAAAGTGGCTAAATAGAATATGGCGGAGGGACTGGGATTCGAACCCAGACAGCTTACGCCTACACCGGTTTTCAAGACCGGCCCCTTGCCATTCGGACATCCCTCCGCAAATGACCTCAAGAAATAGACAGCATTAAAATTTTACCCTAACTGGAAATTTTTTGCAATCCATTCATATAGGGACGCAGGGCATCTGGTATAACGATTGAACCATCCTGTTCCTGAAAATTTTCTATAATAGCAACCATCGTTCTGCCCACCGCTATTCCGGAACCATTTAAGGTATGCACAAAATTAACCTTGCCGGATTCTTCTTCCCGAAAACGAATATTGGCTCTGCGCGCCTGAAAATCAGTACAGTTACTACAGGAGGATATCTCTCTGTATTTTCCTTGATATGGCAACCATACTTCTAAATCATAAGTCTTGGCAGCCGAAAAGCCCGTATCTCCTGTAGATAGAACTACCATACGATAGGGTAATTCTAATCTTTGCAAAATAACTTCCGCATTTTGAGTTAGCTTTTCCAGCTCAAGAAAAGAATCTGCTGGTTTTGAAATTTTTACCAATTCCACCTTATCGAACTGATGCTGTCTTATTAATCCTCTTATATCTTTACCATAAGAGCCTGCCTCTCTTCTGAAACAGGCAGTATAAGCTGTATAATAAATTGGCAAAACTGATTCTGGCAATATTTCGCCCTGATGCAGGTTGGTTAAGGGAACTTCCGCTGTAGGAACCAAATATAATTCATCATTTGTTTTGAATAGTTCATTTTCAAATTTTGGTAACTGACCGGTACCCATCATAGTCTGAGCATTTACCAAGAAAGGCGGGAGTATTTCTTGATAGTTATGTTCTCTGGTATGAATATCTAGCATAAAATTAATTAAGGCTCGCTCCAGTCTTGCTCCCTCATTTTTTAAAACGGTAAAGCGTGCTGCAGAAACTTTTGCTCCTCTTTCAAAATCAAGAATATCCAGTTTTTCACCCAATTCCCAATGTGCTTTCGGCTCAAAATCAAATTCTCTGGGTGTACCCCATCTTCTCACTTCCTGATTACTCTCTTCATTGGCACCAACTGGTACACTATCATCAATAATATTGGGAATTTCTAATAGTATATTTTGAATCTCTTGCTCTATAGACCTTATTTCGTTATCCATCTCTTTTATTCTGGCAGATACCTCTCGCATGGCTGCAATTTTTGCCTGGACATCTTTTTTTTCTTTTTTCATGCGGGCAATCTCCTCAGATACCTCATTCCTCTCATGTTTTAAGGCTGTTGAGTCAAAGATAATCTTCCGGCGTTTACCATCAATTTCTAATATATAATCGATACTACCAGTATCCTGCCCCCTCTTCTTCAGGGCTGCTTTTACCTGATCCGGTTCTGAACGGATTAATTTTAAATCCAACATCTTCTTAAAAACCCTCCTGAAACTATGTTATTGCTATTTCTTAAACAATTTTTTATTATCCTTTTATAACTCCCAATGGACGCATTCTGGCAACTTTGCTGGAAATGCCACTCTGGTCCATCACATTTACCACTTCTGAAACATCTTTATAGGCTTCAGGCATTTCTTCAGCCAGAGTATCCCTACTTCTGGCTTTGACTATAATATTTCTTTCCCTTAATTCCTGAGCAATATTCCTATTTCTAACTGCCTTTATAGCAGCCCCTCGACTTAGCACTCTACCGGCACCGTGACAGGTAGAACCAAATGTCTCCCGCATAGCCTTTTCATTACCTATTAGAACAAAGGACCCTCGTCCCATATCGCCGGGAATTAAAACGGGTTGCCCAATCTCTTTATATTTTGACGGCAAATCGGGATGGCGCGGTGGGAAAGCCCTGGTAGCACCTTTTCGGTGAACACACAATTTTACCTCAGCACCCTGAAGTTGATGAAGTTCCATTTTGGCAATATTGTGAGCTACATCATAAATCAGGTTTAGTCCTAACTCACGCTGCGATATTCGAAATACCCGCTCAAAGACTTCTCTTAGCCAGTGGGTTATGCATTGACGATTAGCCCAGGCAAAATTAGCGGCACAACACATTGCCTGATAATAATTTTCTCCTTCAGGGGAATTGATCGGTGCACAGGCCAACTGCCTATCCGGTAAAACGATACGATATCTCTGCACAGCTTTTTGCATAATTGAGAGATGATCAGTACAGACCTGATGGCCAAAACCCCGGGAACCAGTATGAACTAAAACAGTAATCATCCCCTCTTCTAATCCCATTTGTTTAGCTTTTTCTGGCTGATAAATCTGGTCAATTACCTGTATCTCTAAAAAATGGTTCCCGGAACCCAATGTACCCAATTGGGTACTTCCGCGCTCAATTGCTTTGTTGCTTATAATATCTGGATTGGCTTGCGCCATTTTACCATTCTCTTCAGTATAAATAATATCTTCTTCTACTCCAAACCCATTTGCCACTGCCCATTGCGAACCTTCTGCCAAAACTCTTTTTGCCTCAGCCAGATTTAACTTAATGATTCCTCTGGAACCAACTCCGGAAGGAATTTTATTGTAAAGATGTTCTACCAACTGACTCATTCTCTCCTGTACATCCTTAAGTTTTAAATTAGAACGTATCAGTCTTACCCCACAATTTATATCAAAGCCTACGCCTCCAGGTGAAATAACCCCATTTTCCAGACGGGTTGCTGCCACACCCCCTATGGGAAATCCATATCCCCAGTGAATATCTGGCATTGCCAAAGAATAGCCCACAATACCTGGCAAACAAGCCACATTGACTACTTGATCAAGTGATTTATCAGTAACTATCTGTTTCAAAAGACTTTCAGATGCGTAAACACGCCCGTCCACCAGCATTCCAGGATTAAATTCCTTTGGTATGTCCCAAATATAAGTATCTTGCTGTTTCAATATATTTTTCCAATTATCTTTAATAGTCACAGTATCATCCCTCCTTTACAGTAAAGATGATGAGAATCTTCTCAATCAGTATCGTTCCTCTATAAGAATATTAAAAGATTTAACATTAAATATCAAATACTATGTTTGCCTCCCATATTCCGTTTTTATTCTGGCAAACTTGCAAATTATGGTAAGTAACTGCTTTTATCTCTTTAACTATCTGATAGGGGGAATCTTTAATCTCTACAGCTCTGACTTTAGATTTAATCACTTCTTCTGAAATATAATCAATAATGTAATCATCAAAGATTACTAAATCAGTAAAATGAATATATAATAAATCATTTAACCAGGTAACCAATAAATCTTCTCTGCCAGGAGCTTCACTTTCTAATGCATAGTATTTTCGTATACTTTCCGGAGCTAGAGAAATACGAGAACCAGTAATCAAAAAAAACATTCCTCGAGCTGCATTGATAAATAAATCTTTTTCGTCCTTCCCATATATTTTCAAACCTATATCTGCCGTATGTTCCACTAATTCAAAATCTTTAAATTTGTTCTTCATCTATTGCTCCCTGAAATAAAAAAACTCTCGTCTTCTGGCAATTGTTCAATGCCTTAGGGACGAGAGTTTATTCACGTGGTGCCACCCTAATTTAATAGAAAATTCTATCCTCTATTCAAAATAAAAATATTCATAAAATTATATTTTAAATATCCAGGTCAAATTGTCTTTCAAGAGAAGCCGGACTTCAATCAGGTTTGCAACCGTCTTTTCACCTTTAACGGCTCTCTGTATGTCAAACAAGGATTTACTCTTCTTCTCAAAAATTTTATTTATTTTTATCCTATTTAATATTTTATTTCTTTTTGATATTATAAATTCTATTTATTATCTTGTCAACAAACTGCAATTCTATATCCTTGCTACCCCGGTATCCCTTGCTGCTTGAGCCACTGCTTCAGCTTCTTTCTCCATTACCTCCGGATGGAAAACATTGGGAATGAAGTTAGTCTCACTGAGTTCATTATCCGGAATTACCGAAGCAATGGCATGGGCTGCTGCCAGCTTCATCTCTTCGTTAATTTCACTCGCTCTCACTTTTAAGGCACCTTTGAAGATAGCAGGGAATCCCAAACAATTGTTGACCTGGTTGGGGAAGTCGGAACGGCCAGTAGCGATGATACGGGCACCACCGGCTCTGGCTTCATCAGGGTAAATCTCAGGTATGGGATTAGCCATGGCAATTACAATGGGATCATGAGCCATTCTTTTGACCATCTCTGAGGTAACCAGATTGGGACCGGACAATCCCAAAAATAGATCAGCACCTACCAGGGCATCGGCAAGGTTGCCCTTTACCTTATCTTTATTGGTTAGCTTTGCCATTTCTTCTTTGGCTGAATTCATATTTTCAGTACGTCCCTCATATACTATACCCCTTGAATCACAGAGGATGATATTTTGAGCACCGGCAGATAGTAAGAATTTAGCTACTGCAATGGAAGCAGCTCCGGCACCGTTAACCACCATTTTAACCTCTTCCATCTTCTTGTTGGCCAATTTTAAAGCATTAATAACTCCGGAGAGGACTACTACAGCAGTTCCATGCTGATCATCATGGAAGACCGGGATGTCGAGCGTTTCTTTTAATCTCTTCTCTATTTCAAAACAACGGGGAGCACTAATATCCTCCAAGTTAATTCCTCCAAATACCGGAGCAATCCGGGTCACCGTCTCTACGATCTCATCCGTATCTTTAGTAGCCAGGCATATTGGGAAGGCATCGACACCACCAAAATATTTAAAGAGCACTGCCTTTCCTTCCATAACCGGAATGGCAGCCTCAGGACCAATATCTCCCAGTCCCAGCACTGCTGTTCCATCTGATATTACTGCTACCATATTACCCTTGACAGTGTAGGTATAGACATCTGAAACATTCTGATGGATTTTGCGGCAAGGTTCAGCTACTCCGGGGGTATAGACTACAGCAAGATCATGCATATCTTTAATTTTGGTCTTGCTAACTACCTCAATCTTTCCTCTATTTTCGCTGTGCAGTTTTAAAGCTTCTTGGTTTATGTCCATTTTAATCTCCTTTTTAATTTTTATAATATATTTTATTTATAATTCTTTTCTATATTTAGGCGGTTCACTTTTATATAAATTGTTCCCATAAGCATCGATACAAACAATAGCCGGGAAATCCTCCACATAATAGCGGTGTATGGCTTCTGCTCCCAGGTCAGAATAAGCAATCACCTCTGATTTTTTAATAGTTTTAGCAATTAAAGCTGCAGCTCCGCCTACGGCTGCAAAATATACAGCCTTATTCTTCTTCATACTTTCAATTACTTCTTTAGAACGCAATCCTTTACCAATCATCCCTTTAAGCCCTTTTTCCAATAAAGCTGTAGTATAAGGGTCCATACGGTAACTGGTAGTAGGACCTGCAGGACCACAGGCATATCCCGGTTTGGCGGGCGCAGGTCCTACATAATAAATTATTTGACCTTCCAGTGAAAAAGGCAGGTCTTTCCCTTCCTCAATCAACTCATATAATCTCTTGTGGGCAGCATCCCTACCGGTATAGATATTTCCCGTTATTTTAACTGAATCACCTGCTTTTAATTTTAATACAATAGATTCATCCAGAGGGGTAGTAATCTTAATTTCTTCACTCATTAATTAATTCTCCTTCCAGTAATATTCAATAAATTATATTTCTCCTGAAGCATGACGTGCAGCATGACAGCATATATTTACTGCCACTGGCATACCTGCAATATGTGTTGGTAGATAATCAATATGTACTGCCAGGGATGTGGTATTACCCCCCAAGCCGGCTGGTCCTATCCCCAATTTATTTATTCTCTCAAGGGTCTCCTTTTCCATCTGAGCATATTTAGGATTAGCATTATACTCTCCAATAGGGCGGGCAGTAGCTTTTTTGGCTATTACCATTGCTTTGTCCGCAGTTCCACCGATACCTACTCCAACAATAGTTGGCGGACAGGGGTTTGGCCCTGCTTTTCTTACAGTATCCACAATAAAATCCATTATACCCTTAGCACCATGCGCAGCGGTCAGCATAGCCAGTCCACTCATATTCTCGCTTCCAAAACCCTTGGGTAGAACTGTTATTTTAATTCTATCTCCAGGGATAATATCAGTATAGATAAAAGCCGGGGTATTGGTTTTAGTATTTTTCCGATCAAAAACGGGGTCATCAACTACTGATTTTCTTAGATATCCTTCTTGGTATGCTGCCTCTACTCCTTTATTTATTGCCTCTACATAGTTTCCGTTAATAATACATGCTTCCTGACCCACTTCTATGAATAATACTGCCAGACCGGTATCCTGACAGATGGCAAGTTTTTCTGTTGATGCTAAACGGTTATTATCAATAATCATTTTCAAAGCATCTTTCCCAACTTTTGACTCTTCTTTCTCAAGAGCTTTTTCCAATGCTTCTAAAACGTCTTTGCCTATATTGAAATTGGCTTCCAGGAACAGGTTCTTTACTTTTTCAGAAATCTCTCTAGCTTCAATTTTTCTCATTGTTCTGTTCTCTCCTTTAAATCCGTTTTAAAGATATTTTTAATAATATTGCTTATATGTATACTCATTGCTTTTTTTGCTCCATCAACATCTTTTTTCTTAAGACTATTATATATTTCTACATGTTCTTGAAGGCTATGCATTAAACGTTCTTTAACTACTATAGATTTAATCCAGCGTTCAGATTGTTGATGTAAATTATCACATATTTCTATTAATTTATTATTGTTAGAAATGAAGATAATATTTCTGTGGTATTCTAAATTTAGATTATTAAAAAGCAATGTATTATTGGTAAATACCGCCCTTTCCATTTGCTGAATAATCACATTCAAATTATCAATATCTTTCTCATTAATTTTTTGAGCAGCAAGGCAAATGGCATAAGTTTCTAATTCTTGTCTAATATTTAGAATATCTAGTAAGTCTTTAGGGGAAATATGGTTTACAACAATGCCAATATTTGGAATAAGTTTGACAAATCCCTCAGCAGATAATGATCTAAGTGCTTCTCTAACAGGTGTTCGACTAATGTTCATTTGTTCTGCAATCTTCTCTTCATATAATCGGGTATCAGAGGATAATTTTCCTTGAATGATATCTCGTTTAATAATACGATAAACTTTCTGGCTCAATAATTCATGGTTTTTAATCATGGGGAATCTTGCCATATTAAAAAAACCTTATTTTATAGGAAATTAATTATAAAGTCATAAAGATTATTATGTTTGATTGTATACATTATACATTTATAATAACACAAATTGTAAAAAAATCAATAAATATATTCAGAAATTTGAAATAGCTAATAACAAATTAACTATTCGCTTTTTTAAAACTCTTACAGATTTTCTTACGATGTTTTTACAAATCTTTTTAAAAAATTCTGATCATTTTTCTTATTATTTTTAAATAAGGTAGGGCGGGCTATATTTTTTTGTTTCAATGATGTTAAGAATTACTTGTAAAATACATTGTAACTATTGCAAGTAGTTAAGGGAAATAGATGTAGAAAAATAATATTATATTATATTTTGGATTTGGGGAAGCACATTATTCCCAGATGGTATGATATAGCTTCTAAAATCTTTACCGTGTTTTTCATGAACCAGTTTAACAGCCTGCTTTATATTTTCTGCTGGCTTCATGAATAGTTTTTTAGTCAGATATTTACTGAGGGAGGATAAGAGAATAATATCTACTTCTTTGGCTACCTTGGCAATAGCATAGGCCTTGTGACCTCCTAGGATAAAACATCTCTTGAGCCGTTCTTCTATATCCCGTATGGAATGAGCCTCCTCTATCCACTGTTCGCAGATGGTGTTACCGATACCTTCTTTACATTCTGCCACCAAGACAATGGTACCACTAGGTTTAACGGCATGGAAGGCATTATCCAATGCCTTTTGAGCTTGATAGATATTGATATCTTTGGGATATCCTCCTGCGCTGGTAAAGACTACATCGGCTTGCTCCTTGATGGGGGTGATATAGGTATTCTTAGAGATCTCTACTCCTTTTTGCCAGGATTCTGTCAATTCACCTGCCACAATATCTATGATATTACCATCCTCATCGGTAATGGTATTGATATTAAAATCGACATGGACCCTTTGGGCTGCCTCCAGCATCTCCTCATGCACCGGATTACCTATAAGATTACCGGTAGTAGCTTTGGGGTGAACCATCTGGGAATGATTTTTCTCTATGGTCTCTCTCCCACAGATTCCAGGATGGATTGATTTTCTGCCACCTGAGAAACCTGCTATGTAATGAGGGACAATGACGCCAGTGGTAATGAGAAAATCTGCCTCCTCTATCAGGGGGTTTACAAAAAGATGATTACCACTTTTTAATTGGCCTAAGTCTATCAATCTGTCATCATCACAGCTATGATTGACAAATTGGTAGGAAGATACCAGCTCTTTGCCAAATGTCTTAATATCTTCCTCTTCTGTATTTCCCCGATGCGCTCCTGTGGCAATAAGAAAAGTAATATTGTCTCTTTTGATGCCAATCTCCTCTAGCTTCTTCAGTAGTGGGGGCAGAAGGATGTTATATGGTGTGGGCCTGGTAATATCATTAACTATAATTAGAATCTTTTTGGCTTTTTTATCTTTTATCAATTGTGTAAGAGAAGGGCTATTGATTGGGTTTTCCAACAAATTCTCTAGCTTAATTGAAGGTTCTTTTAAGGGTATTTCCTGGTTAGCAGTCAATATGTTTATAATATTCTTATTTTCCAAATAAAAATTGATTCTTGTATCACCGTATTTTAGTTCAATATTAATAGTTTTCAAAATTACCTCTCCTCAACATTTCTTTGTAACAATTGCTGATTATTCAAGTTACCATCTAATATCCATCAACTTCAATTATATATACAACCAAAATCTTAACTTGTTTATACTCGTTTATTGTGATTTTTACATTCTAATGAAATAAAAACAAGTCATTTATAACAAAGGAAACTTTTTTGCAGACTTTTTCAAAGCTTTAATTACCGGTAATTCTTCTCCACTTAAAAATCTAATCAAAGCACCACCACCAGTACTGACATAAGACATTCGATTTAATAATCTATATTTATTTAAAGCTGTGATGGTGTCACCACCCCCTACCGCTGAAAAAGCATTACTACTGGCAATTGCAGTTAGCAAAGATTTTGTACCTAATTCACTCGCTTCTTCTTCAAAGACTCCAGCAGGACCGTTGAAAAATATGGTTTTTGCCTTACTTATTATTTTCTCGTATTCATTTATAGTTTTATTCCCTATGTCCATCAAAGTATTATTACTTAAAGGTAATTCTTCAATAATCAATTCTTTTCTATTACCCGAATCAATGTAACCAAAATCTACAGGCAATTTAATCTTATCACTGTACTTATTTATTACACTTTTTGACTTTTCAATAAATTCTTCTAAATTTTTCTTCTTAATTAAATCTTCTGAGGGTTTCCCTAACCGAATACCCTTGGCTAATAAAATGACATGAGAAAAGAGCCCTGCTGCGAGTACGAAATCAGCAACATTATTATCTAAAATAGTATTAAGCATTAAAAAGGCATCTTGTATTTTTGCCCCACCTAAAATGAAAATGCATGGTTTTTCAGGATTTCTTAACAATCTATCTAATGAAGAAATTTCTTTTTCCATTAATCTACCCATTATTGATGGTAATAATTCTTCCATGCCAACGAGGGTTGGCTGGGAACGATGAGCAGCAGAAAATGCGTCATTTAAATAGAAATGAGCTAAAGGAGATAATTTTTGTACAACTATAGTCTTAGACTGTTCCTCAGGAGTAAGATTTAACTTAGTTTCAAATAGAGTCATTTCTTCTGCCATAAATCTTACATTCTCCAGTATCAGAATTTCCCCATTTCTCATATTGCATATTTTTTCTCTGGCAGCTGGTCCGCATATATCATCAATATAATCAACTGTTTTATTCAACAATTTTGATAAAATTTTTGAATGAGGTCTCACAGATGCAAAGTTTTGATACTCTATATCACTTCCCTGATGAATTAAAACAATTGTTTTTGCTCCTTTTTCTATTAACTCTTTTATAGTGGGTATGCTTTCTTCGATTCTAGTAATATCTACTGGTTCTTTTGTTTTTGAGTCCAAGGGGGAGTTCATATCAAAGCGGGCAAGGATAGTCTTGCCCGCGACATCGATATCATCAAGAGTATATATTCCATCAATCATTTAAATGCACCTCTTTTATTTCATATTTAAATATTTATTGGTAACACCAACTGCCTCTAACCTATCTATTTGCATTTTTAAGCTAGCTCTAATTGCATCAATGGTTTCAGGTATAACAACCGCTTCTTGTGGTATATTAATTGCAAACATAATATCATCTCCTGAAGTGACCATTGTATCTTTCCAGACTGCAATTTCGTACATATCACCACGTGGGTTACCTAAATCACGTGCATATTTAAATAATGAAGCATTTCCTAAAAAACCTTCATCTATACTAACAACTCTAATTCTAGGATGTTCAGAAAAAAGATTTATTGTTTTTTCAGGGGTTATTTTTTTCTTAGGAGTAGCAACTATGGTAATAATATGGCCATGAGTAACAGGGGTATGAACCAGAATACCAGTAGCATCAATATGAGGCATAATGGTCATCAAATCAACTGCTTGATGACTAGGTGCCTTATCTACCTGCAAGGCATTTGTCAATCCTCTAAAGTAATCACCAGGATCAGCAACTCGTCTAATTATGGTAATGGCCACTTTTTCTACACCTACTTCTCTATCTAAACAATCAACCGCTCTTATTAATCCAGTAGTATTACAGGATGTTAATTTTAAATATTTCTGCCCTAATCCTTTTTCGTAATTTGCATATCCATGGAAGAACACATCAGCAATTTCATTTTTTTCTCCTCCCTGGAAAACAGCAGGTAAATTGTACTTTTGGTAAATTTCTTTATTCTTTTTACCAACCCCAGCACTAGTCGCATCCAAAACGATATCTACTTTTTTTAAAATGTCATCCATTGTGCCTGATACAGGTACTCCGATTTCTTCCAATTGAGGAATATTTTCAGGCACTGCGCAGTAGAAGTTATAAGGCATTCCCTTTTCTACCAAAGCTCTTACAGCTAGTGTAGGAGCAACATCAACAACTCCCACTAATTCCATATCTTTTTGTAAGGCAACACCATCAGCTAAACGTTGCCCTATTGTTCCATATCCTACAACTGCCACTTTAATACTCATAATCTTTGATCCTCCTTTTTATTTTATAATGTTTCTAAGAGTGCTTTTGCACCTAATACACCTGATCGTGGACTAGACAATACAGGAATATCAACACCCTTTAGGTCTGGAATTAGCACAGCCATACTTCCCTGGGCTAAAGCTATTATGTCTACAGAGCTAGCTAATTCTTGAATCGTTTTAATGACAAGTTTGTTATGCCCTTCTTTGTCACCCCTGCTGACCAATTCAAACGCTCCTTCAGCTAATTTTGGTATTATAGTAATTTTTTTACCCTTTTCATCGGCAACTTTTTGAATTAATCTACTGGTAGGATTTAGTGTGGTGTTTAGTGTAGCTACTACTCCAATCTTTGTACCTTTTTCAACTGCTTCTTGAGCCATTGGTAAATCAGTTTTAAAAATTGGTATATTAACCATTTGTTGAGCTATATCTGCCACCTCTCCAACAGATGAGCATTGATTAAATATTAAGTTACTACCAATACTTTCAGCATTTACCGCGTATGAGCAATAGCGCCTAATTACGTTCGGAGTTGGTTTGCCAGCAGAAATTACCTCTTTTAACATGCTGTCATCAACAAAACTAATAATTTCTGCTTCAGGAATTATTTCAAAAAATAATTCCCTTAAATCTTGCAATGGAACCAAAGTAGTTTCAATAATAGCAATTTTTTTCTTATTCATAATTAATCCCCTTAAATATTATTTTAATTTTATATTTAAACTTATATTTTTATTTTTACAATTATTTTTTAGAAGTTATTTGTTCTTTTTAATTTATCCTTCTAAAGCATTCTGAAATATTTTTAAAGCATCTTCCACAGATACTATACGAGGATTACCAGCTAACAATCTTTGGATTTTCATTGTTTCCGATGCCATTAAGGGTAGATCCTCCCTTTTAATTCCAAACGATGAAATATTAGGTATACCAACATCTCTACATAGTTCCTTAACTGCTTTAGCAGATCTTAATGCTGCTTCCCTATCAGATAATCCATCGATATTTTCACCCATTAGAATAGCAATATTGCTAAATATCTCAAAATTACTAGCAGCATTGAATTCCATCACTGCAGGCAACGTTGCTGCAATGGCTATGCCATGAGGAATATGGAATTTACCACCCAAAGGGAATGACATGGCATGCACTACACCCAAACCAGCATTGGTAAAGCTTATACCAGCCATAAGACTGGCAAGAGAAAGGTTTGTCCTAGCCTCTACATTTTGTCCGTTATTAAATGCTTTCCTTAAATTTCCTGCAACTAGTTCTATCGCTTTTTCAGCAAAGAGGTCTGTAAAGATAGTAGTACCTCCATAAATAGGGCGAGTTTCAGGAGTTTTTGGTTTTTCTTTCTGATCAAATCTCTTAGTAGCATAAGCTTCAATAGCGTGACATAGAGCATCGATTCCCGTCGAAGCTGTAATATGTGGTGGAACTGAAATGGTTAAAAGTGGGTCAACAATTGCTAAGGCTGGTCTTTGCATTTGGCTTGAAATACCAACTTTTAATTCCTTTTCAGTAAGAGTTAACACTGCTGCAGGTGATACTTCTGCACCAGTCCCTGAGGTTGTGGGAATAGCAATCATTGGTAAACCAGGTCC
The DNA here is from genome assembly GCA_029556475.1 of Candidatus Atribacteria bacterium. Lineage (GTDB taxonomy): Bacteria > Atribacterota > Phoenicimicrobiia > Phoenicimicrobiales > Stramentimicrobiaceae > Stramentimicrobium. The sequence continues at coordinate 29,289 of JAKQEP010000029.1, read as the reverse complement.
TTCTATAGGCTTACCTTTGCCATTAGGTGGAGCTATATAGTCCTTAATATCACCACCATATTTTGCTACAATGGAAACTACTTTTGCCACATCAATTGGACTTCCCCCACCTAAACCTATAATTATATTACCATTATTTTTTTTTGTATATGCTAGTGCATCTTCAACATTTTTTATTTCAGGGTCAGAAGATACTTGGTCAAAAATTGAGATGTCAAAATCCTTTATAATATCTGTTATGTAGTCCAAGATACCTGCTTTTTTAATTCCTTCATCTGTTATTAGTATTACTTTATTTCCTGGAAATCCTTTTAAATCACTTTTAAGCTCTTCAACTGCACCTAAACCAAACTTAATTCTACCGGCAATTTTAAACTCCCAAACAGAATCAGATTTAAACATATTTTTAAAATTTCCTTTCATATATTACATATATTTAATTTTACTACACCCCTAACAACTCTTTTTGTAATTTTACATCTTTCCTTAAATCTTCGGAACATCCACAAAAAACAATCTTTCCCATATCCATAACATAACAACGGTCTGCATATTCTAATACCCTTGGAGAAAATTGTTCAATGATTAAAATACTTAATCCATATTCTTTTTTCAATTCTAGAACTAAATTAATTACATCTCTTGCAATCAAAGGGGCTAATCCCTCAGAGGGTTCGTCTAATAAAAGCAATTCAGGATTACCCATCAATGTACGCGCTATTGTTAACATTTGTTGCTCTCCACCGCTTAAATTCTTACCCAAAGAATCCTGTAATATTTCCAATTTAGGAAATAATTGAAAAACCTTTTGATAATCCCATTTCGTCTTTGAGTTACTCTTATGAGTGCTTTTCTTACCAGTATCTAAATTTCTTTTTACTGTTAAATACGGGAAAATCCTACGGTCTTCAGGCACAAAACCAATACCTTTGTTAGCAATTTTATAAGGAGGCAACCCTAAAATGTTTTCATCCTTAAAAACAATTTTACCCTTACCAAGAGGAGGAGTGAGTCCCATTATACTTCTTAATGTAGTTGTTTTCCCAACACCATTACGACCAAACAGTGCTACAATTTCTCCTTCTTTGACATTTAAATCAACATTTCTCAATACTTGTGCTTCTCCATACCAACTATTTACTTTTTCCAGAGATAGCATCCTCGTACCCTCCTTCTGTAAATCCTCCCAGATAAGCTTTCTGGACGTCTTCATTTTTTCTAACTTCTTCAACTGTTCCATCAGCCAATATTGAGCCTTGGGCTAAAACAACAACCCTATCAGATATTGAAAAAACAATATCCATATCATGTTCAACAATGACAATTTTCATTTTCTTTGATAAATTTTTAATAAAATTAAATACTTTTGTACTTTCAGTTCCTGAGACACCACTAGTAGGCTCGTCTAATAGTAAAATTTCCGGCTCCACAGTCAAACACATAGCAATGTCAAGTATTTTTTTGTCACCATGGGATAAAAACTTGGCTTTCATTTCTTTCTGTTCAGTTAAATCTAACATCTTCATGTATTTTTCTGTTTCTTTATGCACATCTTTGAGCTTATTGATGTTGGCAAAATAATTATAACTGTACCCAAGCCGATTAAAGACACCCATTTGAATATTTTCAAATATTGTGAACTCAGGGAAATAACTGGCTATTTGAAAAGATCTTGATAATTTCTTGTGAACAATATCATATGGAGCCAAATTAGTTATATCTTCACCTTTCAAAAATACTTTTCCACTAGTTGGTTTTAAATATCCTGTCAGGAGATTAAAAAAAGTTGTTTTACCCGCACCATTTGGCCCAATAATTGATAAGATACCTTCTTCTTGTATTGAAATATTGACATCATTTACTGCAATTAATTCACCAAATTTTTTGGTTAAATTTTCAGTTCTTAATAAATCCATTATTTTCCTATCCTCCAGCTAAGTTATTTCTTGAGTATTTTTGCTACCAATATTATTTCTATTGTTATTAAATTGCTCAAAATGCTTCTTTTCCCTTATCCGTTCAACAATACCCAATAAACCAGTAGGTATAAATAAAATAATTACAACAAAGGCTAACCCATATAACAGTAACCAGTTATCCCAAAAAGAACTAAGTATTTCTCTGGCTGAAATAAAAATAATTGCCCCCACTATTGGTCCATAAAAATTTGCTAAACCTCCCCCTAACAATGTTGCCATTACAACATCACCAGATTTAGTCCAATGCAAGGTATCAGAAAATGCGGACAAATGTAATAAACCATGTAATCCTCCTGCCAGACCCGCAAAAATACCTGAAATAGTAAAAATAAACCACACTTGTCTTTCGGTATTGAATCCTAAATATTGAGCTCTTTTTTCATCTTGTTTTAAAGCTAACAATACCTTACCTACAGGCGAATTTGATATTTTTCTAATTACCAAAAGTGTAATCACAAACAAAACAAATACAAAATAGTAATATGTTATAGGATTATTGATTTGTATTCCTAAAAATCCGCCCCTTTGTAAGCCTGTAATTCCAGTTTCACCCCCAGTTACCTCATCCCACCTAAAACCAATTACATAAAGAATTTGACTAAAAGCTACAGTCAGTAAGGAAAAATATATTCCTCTTTTCTTTTTAATGATGAATCCATAAAAAAATGTAAACAAACCACCAAAAAATGCTGCCAAGATCAATGAAATAGTCACATCTTTTGATGTCAAGTGGAGTAGAGTCAGAGCTACAGCATATGTTCCTACACCAAAAAATGCACCATGCCCGAAAGAGGGAAGCCCTGAATAACCTAAAACGAGATTAAAACTTAGTGCAAATATTGACCAAATCAATAATTCTGTACCTACAGACCTATATTTTCCTATGTATGGTAAAAATGGGTAGACCAAAAAAATAATAAAGATATATAAATAAGGGTCTTGTAGTATATTATTTTTTGTTTTCATTAGTGAATACTCCTATTCTGTTCAAAACATTATTACTAACACTATATGTTATTTCCTATTCTCTCACTTCTCCTAGAATCGTCACTTCACCGTATAAACCTTTGGGTTTATAGAATAAAACTGCAATAAGCATTACATAAGGAATTATATCAGTAAACCTAGGTATGACTAAAACGGCTAAGGATGTAGTTATACCCACTAATAAACCCCCAATAATCGTTCCTTTAATACTTCCTAAACCTCCAATTAAAGCTATAATAAATCCTGGCATTAAAACATCTGTACCCATTCCTGATTTTATACTCCATAAAGGAGCACCAATAACCCCAGCCAATCCAGCAAGTAAACCACCCATAACAAAAACTAATGTTCTTAATAGTGGTAAATTGTGACCTAATGCTGAGATCATCTCGCTATTAAACATTCCAGCTTTTACTATAGCTCCGAAACTTGTTTTAGACATAAACCATAACACCAGTAATAAAATAGTTAAAGCAAATAGAGCAAGTAAGATTCTGAATCTAGAATAAACAAAATTCCCGAGTATAAGCTGTCCACGAGCAAAAATTGGTGTTGACACAGAGTAGGCTGCTTTACCCCAAACCATTCTAATCACTTCTTCCATTGCAATGGCAAAACCAAAGGTAATTAGTAAACCAAACAATGGGTCCTGCCCATATACCCTTCTAACCAATACTACCTCCAAAAACAAGCTCATTATGGCAACTAAAATAGGTGCTGCAATTACTGCTATCCAGAACGAGGTATTTCTAGAAATAGAAAAAAAGAAATAGGCTCCAAAAGTAAACAGCAAGCCATGGGCAAAATTTATGGTTTGCCCAACACCCAATACTAAACTAAACCCTATTGCAATGACAGACCATATTAAACCTAAAACAATTCCATTAAATAAAAGTGCAAGACATAAAGTCGTATTCATGTTTTAATTTCCTCTTTTTAAATTTTCAAAAATATGGTAAGAAGCCTGATAGGACTTTCAAGCCCTACCAGGCTTCTCTTATCTTAAATCTATTTTGTTAAATCAATGGGGTTTTCAGTCATTGTTCTTGCAAAATCCTTACATGGAGCTGTAAATAACACTTCTGTAATGTCATCTCCCTCTGCCCCTGGAATATCGTGACCAAAAAACATTGTGTCAATGAATTGATGGTCCCAAGGTCTGATATAGGTGGGATCTGGTTGCTTATTATCGCATATAATTAATCCTTCCAAAGATTTAATTACACTATCAACGTCAGTTGTGCCAGCTTTTTCAATAGCAGTCAATAGTGCTTTCATTCCCAGCCACCCGTGGTAAGAGTTTGTTTCAGTAACATTCGCAATGGCGCCAGGATACTTATCATGAATTCTCTTACTAAACTCTATTAACTCAGGTGTGGCTTTCCAATATATTTCCATCATACCGTATCTTCCACGCTGCTCAGGCGGAATAGCATAACTGTCTGGATAATCAGCCAGTGTCCACCATACTTTCATCTTATCAAAAATACCAAATTCTCCCATCTGATTATACAAAGCAATTCCGTCAAATCCGCCAACTGTTACACAAGCAACATCAGCTCCAGAATTCACCAACTGTAACAGGTACGAACTCATATCTCTGGTATTCATAGGAATTTTTACCTCTCCTACTTCCACAGCGCCTACTTTATCTAACATCTTTCTTCCCCACTCAGTTCCTGACCACCCCCAGCTATAATCATGGGTAACAAAATACCATTTTTTACCAAGATTCTCTGCGACATACTTAGCTGCACCACGAACCAGTATGGCCATATTAGGTGGAACCCTGAAGGTATGTTTATTGGCGTCTACTCCAGTTATGGTATCTGAGTTTGCATTTGTACAAATATATATGGAGCCTAGTTCGTGACAAACTGAACCAACAGCAATTCCTACAGAACTACTTACTGCACCCAGGAAAAATTTTACATCCTGTGCTTCTATCAACGTCTTAGTCCTTCTAGAAGCTATATCGGGATTCGTTTCAGAATCAACTTCAATTAACTCAATGGGGCGTCCTAATACCTTACCACCAAAATCTTCTACGGCTAAATACATTCCTATTCTTTCCATTTCACCATGATCAGCATAGTTACCACTTTTCGGACTAACAATTCCTATTTTTACAGGCTCTTGAGCAGTTACAACCAAGGAAAATACCACTAATGCTATAAGGGTCAACGAGAAAAATAATAATTTATTTTTCATTTACTTAATCCTCCATAATTAAATTTACTTTCTTTTTTCTCTCTCTGGTAATTAAGTACACAAAAGATGTAATTTCAAAAAACATAACTACTATTTTTTATATAAACCACCTCCAAACTTTTTCATTATGGCTAAATCACTTAATAAATAGAAAAAATTGGTTAAAAATTGTAAATTTTAATTTATAGTTTTAAGTTTTTAGCCTGATAAAAATTATATTTAGCTGTATTCATCAATCTTTTGCCCTTACACATTTCAGAAAAACCTCAAATTTTGATTGTATTTTTTAAATTATGATTTTATTTCTTCTTATTACTATAATTTTTTATAACAGTACACTCTAACCATATTTTTATTAATTAATCAAAAAATTATAATAACAGCATTCCAGGATTGAATAAATATTTTTTAACTGAATTTAAAAATTGAGTTGCGACAATTCCATCAATAATTCTATGGTCGACGGACAAAGTCATTTTTAATATTGGTCTTATCACAATTTGGTCATAGCTATTTACAACTGGTTTCCTTTGAATACTACCAATAGCTAAAATGCCCGACTCAGGAGGATTAATAATTGCCGTAAATTCTTCAATTCCAAACATCCCTAAATTTGATATAGTAAAAGTACCACTTTGATAATCTTCAGGCATTAATCTCTTCTCATGAGCCAATGTGATCAATCTTTTGCTCTCTTTGGCAATTTCATTAAGATTCTTTTTTTCAGCTTCTTTTATTACCGGAACAACCAAACCCTCCTCCAGTCCAACAGCAATACCAATATTAATACTGGAATAGTAGACAATCTTATTGTCCACTAAAGATGAGTTCATTTTAGGTTGCTCGGTAAGTACTTTAGCCAGAACGAAAACCAAAAAATCATTAATTGTGATATTTATTTCTTGTTCTTTTTTTAAGGATTCTATTATTCCAAGAACATTCGACATATCTACGGAAGTAGAAAAATATATGTGTGGTGCTGTTAGTTTACTTTCAGATAAACGGTTACCAATGATTTGACGCATTCCCGAATAAGGAACTTCTTTAGCGATTACTTTTACTGTGGGAATACCACCTATTACAACATTTTTTTCTTTATTGAAAAATTCAATAATGTCTTCTTCTTGTATTATTTTTTTTGAGAATTTATTTTTAATTAAAGATATATCTATACCAAGTTCCTTTGCTTTTTTTCTGGCACGAGGAGATATTTTAACTGATTCACATATTTCCGGGGAAGATTGGACTTCTTTTTTAAGAAACTCTCTTTTTAATTCTATTTCTTGCCCTATTTCTTCTTGTATTTCCTCCCCCTTACTAATACCATCTAATATCTCCAATGCCTCTTTTATCATTATACTTATGTCTTCTTCTTTATTGGCAATAATGCCAATAGGTAATGTAACAGGAACAGTTTCACCTTCTTTTATAAATATTTTTCTTAAAATTCCTGAAATTTGTGATTCAAAATCAATTACACTTTTATCAGTTTCGATCTGTAAAATGGTCTCTTGCTCTTGAACCTGTTCTCCTTCTTGTTTTAACCATTTTATAATTTTTCCCTCTCTCATGTTGAAGCTTAATTTAGGCATTATTATATATTTAGCCAATATTATCCCTCCTCATCATCCTTTTAACTCGATGATAAATTTTATCTTCAGTTGGCATTATTTCTTCTTCTAGTATTGGACTAAAGGGTATCGGGACATTTTTTGTACAAATACGCTCTATTGGCAAATCTAAATCAAAAAACACATTTTTTATTATATCCATTCCAATTTCAGCTGCAACTCCACAACGCTCATGTCCTTCATCAACAATTAACAGTTTACCAGTTTTTTTTACAGAATTAATAATAGTCTTTCTATCCATTGGTACAATAGTCCGTAGATCTATTATTTCTATATCAATTCCTTCCTTAACTAGCCTCTCTGAGGCCTTTAGACTATTGCTAACTTCCCTTGCAATACCTACCACAGTAATATCTTTACCTTCCTTAACAATATTTGCTTTCCCAAACGGAATTAAAATCTCTCCTTCAGGAACATTATGCTTTTGATTAAATTCCATACGATGCTCAAAGAATATCACAGGATTATCATCACGAATAGCAGTTTTTAACAAGCCCTTTGCTTCTGTTGCATTAGAAGGCATAACTACTTTTAAACCAGGGACATGAGAAACGAGTGCATGTAAACTTTGAGAATGCTGTGCTGCAGTGGATCTCCCCATTCCAATAGTAGTACAAAGGGTTAAAGGTACTTTTGTTTGGCCTCCAGACATATATCTAATCTTGGCAAGTTGATTGAAAATTTGATCCCCTGCTACAACTAAAAAATCAGAATACATGATTTCTACAATAGGTCTTAAACCGGTTAGTGCTGCACCTAGTGCTAACCCAACAAAACTATTTTCTGAAATAGGAGTATCTTTTATGCGCCATTCTCCGTATTTTTCATAAAGCCCTTGGGTTTGACCGAAATTGCCCCCTTTTATTCCTATATCTTCACCGAACATTATTACTTTCTCATCTCTTCGCATTTCCTCATCAATCGCTTCACTAATAGCTTGGGCATAAGTTATTTCCCTCATAAATACACCTCTTCTTCCTTAGCTGAAAAGTAAATATCTTCATATGCTTCACTTTTTTCTGGATAAGAACTATTTAAGGCAAATTCAGTGGCATTATCTATCAATTCTTTTATCTCATTTTCAAAAATAATGATTTCTTTTTCAGAAAAAGTATTGTTTTTAATCATCCTTTCTTTAAAATTTTTTATTGGACATTTTTGTATCCATTCTTTTCGTTCTTTTTCAGCCCTATAAATAGTACCTGGATCTGCTAAATGATGTCCTTTCCAGCGATAAGTTTTACATTCAATAAGTGTTGGCCCTAAACCTTGTCTTGCTCTTTCAACAGCCTTTTGTGCAATCTCAAATACTGCCACTACATCATTCCCATCTACAATTTGGCCTGGTATATTATAGGCACAAGCTCTATCTGCAATATTTTCTGTATTGGTTACTTTTCTAATATCTACAGAAATACCATATAAATTATTTTCACATACGTAAATTACAGGCAATTTCCAAGCTGCAGCCATGTTAATACTTTCGTGAAAATTACCATGATTAGAAGCTGCATCACCAAAAAAAACTACTGATACTTGTTTAGTTTTACGATACTTTGCACTGTATCCAGCCCCTGTAGCAATAGGTATTCCCGCAGCAACAATGCCATTAGCACCTAGTAGTCCTTTGGTCATATCAATTATATGCATGGAGCCACCCTTACCTTTACAATAGCCTGTTCTTCTGCCCAGTATTTCTGCCATCATCTTATTTAAGTCAGCTCCTCTAGCAATCACATGTCCATGACCACGATGAGTACTAGTAACGTAATCTTGTTCACTTAAAGCATTGCAAACACCTACTGCCACTGCTTCTTCCCCTATATACAAATGGGCTAATCCCGGCATTATTCCGTTAGAATATAATTCAACAACTTTATTTTCAAATAACCTTATTTTTAACATATCTTTGAAGAGTTTAGCTAAAAAATCTGAGTCTCTTAATATTTTTAACAATCTTTTCCTCCCTTGATTAATCACTCTTATCTTAATGTTCTAAAATATTTCTATAATTTTTTACCAAATAATATATCCACCATCGATCACTAATGTGTGACCAGTAATATAGGTTGTATCTGAAGAAGCTAAATATAACACAGCTTTAGCAATTTCATGGGGTTCAGCTAATCTATGCATAGGTGTTCGCTCAACCAATTCCTTATGTATTTTCGGATTTTCTAATAACCTTTTTACTAAAGGGGTTTCGGTATAACCGGGAGCAATAGCGTTTACCTGTATATTATATTCTGCCCATTCCACAGCTAAAGCTTTGGTAAGCATAACAACTGCAGCTTTTGTTGTACAATAAACTCCATCATTAAGATTTTCATTTACAATAAAACCAGACATGGAAGCTGTATTGATTATCTTTCCTTTTCTTCTTTTTATCATCTCCCGACCAACTGATTGGGCAATTAAGAATATGCCATCCAAATTAACACTCATCATTTTTTTCCAAATTTCATAAGAAACATCAGCAAGGGGAATACGATTATTAATGCCAGCATTGTTAAAAAGAATATTTATTTCACCAAAATATTTTATTGCTTGTTCAGTCATTTTCTCTACGTCATTTGGATCGGAAACATCGGTTTTAATAATAAAAATATCTTTTTGGTCCATCTTAGAAATGAGTTGATTTTTTAAGTTTTTTAATCCTTCCAAATCTATATCAACTAATACTAATTTTGTATTAGATTGAGCAAAAGCATGGCTTGCAGCTTCACCAATTCCTCGAGCAGCACCAGTAATTAAAACTACTCCTTTATTAAAATTATACATAATTTCGCTAAAAACCATTTATTGTATGCCTCCCCATTTTTAATCTTTCTCTTCATATTTTTTAAAAATAACTTATTGGTTAATTAAATTCTTGACCTTTGTAATAATATCCTCTGGAGTAAGATGGTAGTATTTAATTAAATCTTCATAACAACTGGCTGATTGACCAAATTCATCATTAATTCCTATCCTTGTAATTTTCATCTCTTGATCTTCTAAAGCTTCACAGATAGCCCCTCCTAAACCACCAATTACATTATTTTCTTCAGCTGTAATCACTTTTTTAATATCTCTCGAGAATTTTATAACTTCCTCTTTATTTAAAGGCTTTATTGTACTAACATTAATAATTCTTAAAGAAATTCCTTGAGGCAATAAAATTTCTCTTGCTTTTAGAGACTGGGATACCATTAGTCCACAAGCAAAAATAACTACATCCTTACCCTCAGTGATCTTTTGCATTTTTCCAATTTTAAATTGATCAGATTCTTTAGTAACGTTTGGTAAATCATTTCTATTGATTCTAATATATACTGGCCCTTTATATTTAATCACTTCTCCCACTACCTTTCTAGTTTCAATAGCATCTACTGGTACAATGATTGTCATATTTGGAATAGCCCGCATAATTGAAATATCCTCAATAGATTGATGAGTTGCACCGTCTCCAAAATCAGATAATCCGCAGCTGGAACCAACAATTTTTACATTCAATCTTGGAAGAGCAATTCCTTGTCTGATCTGATTATAAGCCTGCCCAACAGAAAATACTGCAAAAGAATTTACAAAAGGTATCTTACCCACCAGGGCTAATCCTGCCGCAACTGAAGTCATATTTTGTTCGGCAATGCCCATTTCAAAAAATCTTTGGGGAATTTCTTTCTCAATGAATACTGTTTGTGTGGAACCACATAAATCTGCATCTAAGGCAATGATACGCTCATCTTTTTTTGCCCATTTCAATAATTCCTTACCGTAGGCTTGCCTTAAATTCTCTTGATTATTCATCAATTTTTCACCTCCAAGATTGTTTCTCCTTGAATCTCTTTTTTTGCTTTCTCAATTTGTTCCCTGGAAAGAGGTGCATTATGAAAAATAGGATTATTCTCAGCAAAAGAAATACCTTTGCCTTTTATTGTGTGAGCGATTATAGCAGAAGGCAAACCTTTAATACTATCTATTTCGTCCAGTGTATTAACAATTTCTTCCATATTATGACCATCAATTTCGAATGTTTTCCAGCCAAAAATGTTAAATTTACCTCTTATATCTCCTAAATCATATCTCTTTTTTAAAAAACCTACCGCTTGTAGCTTGTTATAATCTACAATAGCTATTAAATTATCTACTTTATAAAAGCTAGCTGTATTTGCTGCTTCCCATATTTGTCCTTCTGCCAACTCTCCATCCCCCAAAATTACATAAACTTTATAGCTCTTATGATCTAATTTAGCTCCTAAGGCCATCCCTAGACCAATTGATAAACCTTGGCCTAGTGAACCTGTATTTGCCTCAATACCTGGAGTTCGTATCTCAGGGTGACCTTGCAATAAAGAGCCTAATGTCTTAGTTTTTTTTAACTCTTCTTTAGGAAAATAGCCACATTCAGCCAAAGCAGCATACTGGGCTAATACTGCATGGCCTTTACTAAATATAAGTCGATCCCGTTTAGGGTCTTTGGGGTTTTCATGAGTATGCCTCATTTTGTGAAAATATAGAGCAGTGACCAAATCTGCTGAAGACATAGAACCGCCTATATGACTCTTTTGTCCTTCTCCAATTGCCTCTAAGATACCAAGACGAATAATTCTTGCCTTTTTTTCTAATTCTTTAATTGTACTCATTGTTTATTATTAATTCACCGTCCTTAATATAGTTTAAACCATTTTTTCAATTTCTAAACAATTAGTAAAACCGTGATGTTAATGTCTAAATTTAAATAAGGTTAAATCTTAATATTTAAAAAATTATTCAGGACATTATTTATGTAGGCACAATCAAAGGCTTGTATTAAATCTGAAAGTGGTCTGGATTTTCTATCTGTAATAATTTCAGCTTTGCCAATGTATGTGCCAACAAGAAAATGGCAGCGCCATTGACTTTGTAAATCCAAAAAACTAAGATTATAGGAATTGGCATTCTTTAGGTCAATCTTTATTGATAAGAACAACAAATTTATCACAAAGGGAAAATGCAAATATGACTATTAGCCATTTCTATTTTTCATGATATTAAATTATAAAAGATTAAGCCCAGATATATAGGAATAATATAATAATAGAAAGATTCAACAATATGTTCTTATAAGATTACTAATCTATGTATTGAAGTGCTTTTAAACATATCTAAACCGTCAGACAAGTTACAAGATGAACTATATTAGTGAATCATCATTATTTCCACAATTCGAAAGAAAGGAATCAGCATTATTTATTGTTAGTGTATGTTATTAAATACAAATTCTAAGTTATTAGTAGAAATTTACTTTATTTAAAGCTGTTTATTACAACATTCTATTGTTCTTGTAAAAACTTATAACTATAACATCTTATTAAAGATAACAAAGTTAGAATTAATTTAAAACATGTAGTATTTAGAGACAGAAAACGTTCCCATACTTGGGAGAATAACAAATAATTCGCTTTTTGTCAACATCCCAAATATCCTTGTCAAAAAAGTATTCAATAATCGTTGATTACTAAAATTCAGATAAAAGGTAGTCCAAATTAGTTTAGTTATAAGCTAGTTAACCATATTGAATTTGGAAAAAAGATCTTTTTTACAGATAGATTAGAAAAAATATTTATTGTAGAGAAAAAATAAAATACTCTAAAATAGTATTATTGTTACTAAAAATTAAGAAAGAAGGTGGTACTAAATATTTTTTGGAAGGGGTAAAGAAAAGATTGAGAAAAATATCCTTTTTAATCTAGATTAACGATTGCTAGTCAACAGTACTTCCCTCTACAATACATAACATGTGCAAGGTATCAAACTGAGCTTTGGCAGCCAGTTAACATCAAAAAGATTCTTTAACAAAAGGCTGTTATAACTATAACACTAGAAGAACTTCTGCAGATATGTAGATTGACAAATACCCAAGACTATTGCCATTCAGTATTGGATGCCGTGCTCCTGGTGAATATTACCAGAAATATGGTAAAAATAAAGAGAAAACACTAACCAAAAATATGTTCTCTTAAATCTTAAAAAGGAGTATTAAAATATCCAGACTCTATAATTTTGAATTATCGCTAAAAGTAACTCCATTTTAATTAAAATAGAAAAATAAATTTATAAATATTATCTTTAATAATTATTCCTGCAAATCTTCTTTAATCCATTTTTTCAATAACCTTCAAATTTCAATCCATTCTAGTTTCCAGTCAGGAGAAATTGTCCAAGATGGATATTTTATAAATAATAGGAATTAATATTCAGTTCAAAAACCTGGGAAGAAAAGAGGGAAATATTGGGGCATATGTTATATAGTAATTCTATTTTAATATTAATTTTATATTATTATTAAATAAAGATATCTTTGTCGTTAATATATCTTTCATTAAAGTTTAATCAAATATCAATCTTTTTACTGCTTAAATCTATTTCAAATAAAATACTCTTTCTTTAATTTTTTTACAAATATTTAAATTAAATTATCCATGTGACCGTTCCATTATTTAATATTTCCTTTTCTTTTTATTACTTTCTTTGCAGCTTCAATAATATCATTTACAGATAGTCCAAAATGGTCTAACAAGTATTCATGACTAGTCCCAGTTTCAACAAACAAGTCTTTTATTCCAATAAATTCTATGGGAACAGGATATGACTGACTTAAACATTCAGAAACAGCTGAACCTAATCCACCTATAACGGAATGCTCTTCTGCTGTTACAATGGCACCTGTTTTTTGAGCAGTTTCAATAATTAAATATTTGTCAAAGGGTTTAATAGTGGGCATATTAATAACTCTAGCTTTAACCCCTTCTTGTTCTAAAATATTTGCCGCTAGTAGACTTCTTCCTACCATCACACCTACTGCTATAATCGTAAGATCGTCACCTTCTCTAATAATTTGGCCTTTACCAACAACAACTTTATGGTTATCACCAAATATTACTGGAGTTTCAGCTCTGCTAATTCTTAGATATACTGGACCAGACCATTTTACAATTTCACATACTAGTTTTTTGGTTTCAGTTGCATCTGCTGGTACGACCACTGTTATATTTGGTATGGAGCGCATTACAGCTATATCACATATTGAATAATGAGTTGCCCCATCTTTATAATCTGATATTCCAGCATACCCGCCTACCAACTTAACATTGGTTTCGGCATATCCCACACATGTTCTTATTTGCTCAAAAGAACGTAACAATAATCCTGCAAAAGTATTTACAAAAGGAATAAATCCTTCTAACGAAAGTCCCGCTCCAACATTAACTAAACATTGTTCAGCAATTCCCACATTGAAAAATCTTTCTGGAAATCTTTTTTCAAAAAAATCAGTCTTTACAGATGAGGAGACGTCGGCTACAACAACTACTATCTTTTTATTCTTAATACCGCAATCCAATAGGGCTTCTCCGTATGAATGCCGCATAGATATTATTCTATCCATTCTTTTCTCCTTTTAGTTCTGTAATGGCTTGCCTGTATTGTTCATCATCAGGTGCTAGGCCATGCCATTTAGCTTCATTCTCCATAAAAGATACTCCTTTTCCTTTGATAGTATGAGCTATAATTACACTAGGTCTATCATGTATTTCTTTTGTCACGTCAAGAGCTTGAAGAATTTCTTTGACACTATGACCATCAATTTCAACCACTTCGAAATTGAACGATTGCCACTTTTTAATAAATGGTTCTAGTGGCATAATCTCATGACAGAAACCATCCAATTGAACATCATTATAGTCAATAATAGCTGTAATATTTGATAGGCAGTATTTTGAAGCCATCATCGCTCCTTCCCATACAATTCCACTTTGGCATTCTCCATCACCCATGAGAATGTAAATTCGCCATTTTTGTTGTAGTAATCTCGCCGCTAGCCCTATACCACTGGCAATAGAAAGTCCCTGCCCCAAAGTACCAGTAGTCATTTCAATGCCCGGAGTCCTTAATCTATCAGGGTGTCCCTGCAATCTACTATTAGGATGACCCCATGTTTGTAATTCTTTTATATCAAAAAAACCTCTTCGTGCTAAAGCAGCATACAATATAGCAGAAGCATGGCCTTTACTCAGAATAAAACGGTCTCTATCTTCCCAGTGAGGCCTCTGGGGATCAATTTTAAGATAGTGAAAATACAATGCACTAATGATTTCCGAACAAGACAGGCAACCACCAGGGTGACCAGCCCCTCTTTCATAAATCATCCGCAAGGCATCTATCCTAAGTTGATTAGCATTATCATTTAGCCTTGCAATCAATTTTTTTGAGTAGTGCTTCATAGAACCCCCTTCAATTTTATCAAAACTTAAAATGATGGTATTCATTTATTCTTTTAATTGCTTCAACCCATAAATGCTCCGCCATTAACGGATAAAACCTGTCCAGTAATCCAACTAGCTTCTTCTGATGAAAGAAACAACACAGCGTTTGCAATATCTTGCGCAGTTCCTTGCCTGATAAATGGAATAGTAGCTTTGAGACTTTCAGAAATTTCTTTAGTAAAACTTTTTTCTAACATTGGTGTAACAATTGGCCCGGGAGCAACTGCATTCACATTAATTCCATATTTGGCTACCTGAAAAGCCAAATTTCTTGTTAAACCAATAATTCCAGCTTTGGAAGTTGAATATTGAACTGAAGTAGGCCTGCCTGTTTGTCCTGATATAGAAGAAATATTAATTATTTTTCCATATTTATTCTCTATCATATTCGTTATAATATATTTACAAAAAAGAAAAGCACTCTTTAGATTGACATTTATCGTTCTTTCCCAATCTTCTACTGGTACATCTTGAATTGGTAATGACTGGGTTATTCCAGCGTTATTTACTAAAATATCAATTTTCTTAAAACTATCCAATATCTGATACAATATTTCTTCCACTTCATGTTCGTCGGAAACATCTACTTTATAAGGAATAGCATTAAATCCTTTTTCTTTCAACTCTTTTGAAAATTCCCCAAGAGCTTTTCCATTTATATCTATTAAAGCGATCTTATCTGTTCCTTCACGAAAAAAAGTTTGTGTAATCATTCTGCCAAAACCACCAGTAGCCCCTGTTATAATTGCATTACAATTTTTTAATCTCATTTATTCTACCTCCTATTAATTGCATAATTTATCTTTAAATTAATTATTATTTTTTAATTGATATTTTAACAGAGAACGAGAAATATAGCCAAAGATGAGCATTTAGTCGTTTACAAGTATAGTTTACTCTGGTATTCATATAAAAACAAGAACATTGTACTACTTTATAAAATATAACTTAATCTTTGATAACCCAATCAGCTTTTAATATTAGCAGAATTATCAGTTCATTTACAATTACTTAGATAACGACCTTAATCATAGAGGCAAAAAGTTACTATTTTCTTCCTAAGAATACCTACTCCAAATATAATTTAAATTTTTTTAAAACACCAACTCTTCAACTCTACTGAGTATATCAACCTAAAGAGAAATGTAACACTTACCTGTTGTAAAATATTTTCATATTTTAAAAATATACCTTTTGCTCTCTTTTTTGATTTCCTATCAATTTGGTATTGTAAGTAACAGTTTCTTTACCATTCATAGAATGATGGCATAATGTTTTTTAATAAGGGTAGTTGATAAAGTTCAAATTCATACGTACTACCTCTATTAAAATGAATCAGTAACTCTATAGTTGAAGAATTCGGTTGTAGATATAGCTGATATCTACCATTCAAGAGGTATCGGATAATTACTTGAATTGCCATTTTAGACTTTAATATTTCTACTTTTTACCAACTGTACCGCTCTCTCGTAATTACTACTTATGATACGAAGGCTACCTTGTTGTTTTAAATTCTTGTGATTGATTTCTGTTTTAATTCCAAAACTTTTTTTTCTTTGGTAGAGTGTTAATTGCGTTTTCAGAACTGTAAACCTTATTATTACATATTAATCTGATTTATTTTCTTATTCTTTGAGAAAAGGGTCAGTATTTGTATATAAATTTTTTATAGGAGCATTATATTACATTACATATTTTATATTTTAAATTCAAATATATTATAATTACTTTAAAATTTTTATTGAATGAGCGTTCTTCATTCTATCTAAAAATAAATAAAGTTAGTTATAAAAACTTTGAATATCCTAGCAAATTAACTGCTTTCCTTTAATAAAATTAGGGCTTCGAGTTAGAATAAAATAATAGTTAAAAGAGGCTAATTCTAATGATTGGAAGTAAATAGGGTAATAGTAAAAAACAATAATTCTTCTGGCATGGAAGGTCTATCTGGTATAACTAAAATTAATAAATAAAATAATATGTTCTTGATATCTCAAGTCAAGTATTAAGGTAAGATTATTTACCTTAAAATTTTAATTAATTAGAACAAATTTGTTATACTTGAACCTGGTTTAAAATTATTCGATGTATATAAAATAGTAAAGAATTGTGATGTGCAAATACATCTTGAAAGTAATAAAAATTAAACATACCTGATAGTAAATATTTATATATTAATAATACCAGAAAAATTTAATAGTATTTTCTTGGTTATTATCTAAATACATCAGCAAGGGATTAGTGGGTAAGCTTAATCTTTTTAGTTTTCGAATGGCCTAAGTTCAATAAGAATTTTTGTTATCCATTATGTACAGAATAGTATCTATGGTTTACAATAAGGTGGATGATTGTTATGTTAATCATCTGTCCTCAACATAAAATGATAATGAAGTAATAATAAGGAGAGATAAAATAAATGTTAAAAAATAAAACATGTATTGTAACAGGTGCTGCAAGCGGTATTGGGTTAATTATTTCAAAATATTTTGTTAAAGATGGTGCAAAAATAGTTATGTGTGATATTAATGAGGAGCAATTAAAAATTGAAGCGGACAAACTGAATGCCATATTTTTCCTAGCAGATTTAACCCAGAGAGAACAGTGTAAGGATTTAGTTGATTTTTCTATAAATAAATTTAAGAAAATTGATATTCTTCTTAATATTGCTGGCATGCAATCTATTGCACCAATTGAGGAATTCTCAGAAGACCGGTGGGATTTAATGATATCTTTAATGTTGACAGCCCCTTTTTTATTAACAAAATATGTCTGGCCATCAATGAAAAAACAAAAATGGGGTAGAATTATAAATTTAAATTCAATACAAGG
The DNA here is from genome assembly GCA_029556475.1 of Candidatus Atribacteria bacterium. Taxonomy (GTDB): domain Bacteria; phylum Atribacterota; class Phoenicimicrobiia; order Phoenicimicrobiales; family Stramentimicrobiaceae; genus Stramentimicrobium. Next base: position 11,367 of record JAKQEP010000029.1, on the reverse strand, counting down.
ATTAATAGCTTCCAAATATAAATCTGCCTATGTTGCTGCTAAACACGGTTTAGGAGGACTAACAAAAGCTGCTGCTTTAGAGGGGGGAGAATATGGTATAACCGTTAATTCAATATGTCCTGCATATGTTAAAACTCCTTTAGTCGAGAATCAGATTGATGAACAAGCAAAAAATCATGGTATTTCAAAAGATGATGTCATTAGGGATATAATGTTAAAGAATTCAGCAATTAAAAAGTTAATTGAACCATCACATATTGCAGAAATAGCAAAATTTTTATGTTCTGATGCAGCTTCTCATATTACTGGTTCAATGCTCACAATAGATGGAGGTTGGACAGCTAATTAGTATAATCCTGGTTCTGTAGAATGATGTTTTTGCAAAATTAATTTGTTTTTATACAATGATGTTTATACATCTATTATTTATTATTTTTTATACAAATAGCTCTTGTTAACTTAATTTTATATTATTAATCATTAAGTAAATTTTGGAGGAATGTCAAATCCTCAAAAAAGATGATTGTTTAGGGAATCCTATAAAATTTCATTTATTGCCATTGCTCATCATTCTTAACATCTTAAATTTGACAATAGATGTTGGAAAATAGGGATAAACGTGTATTGATATTCGTGAATATTTACTTTGAAGATATTCACCTTTAGATTAAGGCTCCATCATGGTAAGCTTGGACTACTTAGGATAAACTGAGTCTATGGTATTAGATTTACTGCTAACTAGTACTGTTTTATGTTTTTTCAAAAACTCTCCAGCCAAATATAGAAACAGCTTTTAATTAACATTCCATTTTGTGGAGGTTATTCATTTTCTTGAAATTTAAGACAACATACACTATTATATATAAATAAAGTGCTTCTAAGGATTCAAAATGATAAAAATAACAATTGTCGATATTGCTAACATTGCAGGGGTTTCTAAATCAACTGTATCTAGAGTCATTAATAAGAATAAACATGTTAAAAAAGAAACAAGAGATAGAATATTAAAGGTTATTAAAGAATTCGGATATATTCCTGACAATATTGCTAGAAGCCTTATAACAAAGAAAACTTTTACTATTGGATTAATAATACCTGATATAGTAAATCCTTTTTATTCAGAAACATCAAAAATTATAGAAGAAACACTTAGAAAACTTGGATATTCACTAATAATATGCAATACTAACAATCAATCTGATCTACAAAATAAATATATGGATATATTGTTACAAAGACAAGTTGATGGCATTATCTTTGGTTCGGTTAAAACTAATGATAAAAACATAAAAAAATTTGTTGAACAAGGATTTCCTTTTATTACATATCATAGACACCTCACTAATAAAAATTCAAATTTTGTTATAAGCGATGATATTGAGGGAATAAAAATTGCAGTAAAGCATTTAGTTGATTTAGGTCACAAAGATATCGCTTATATTTCTGGTCCAACTTCATTTTCTACTGGGTTTAATCGCCTAAAAGGTTTTATTGAATCAAGAAATTCATTTAAAATAAACAATGACGGTAGTTTTATTCAGGATGGCGGTTTCTCAGAAAAAAAATCATGGCTTGCAACAAAAAAATTGCTTAATAGCACAAACCCTCCAACAGCAATTATCGCAGCCAATGATTTAATGGCAATTTCTGCTCTAGACTGCATATTGCAACATGGATTTTCTGTACCCAAAGATATTTCTTTAATCGGATATGATAATATAAATTTGGCTTCCCATGCTCGTATTCAACTCACCACTATATCTATAGCAAAGAAAAAAATGGCAAACTTAGCGGCAGAATTGTTAGTTAAAAAAATAATGGGGAAAAAAGAAGAATCAAAAAAAATTCAAATTAAATTAACGCCAAAATTGATTCTTAGAAAAACAACTGATAAAGTTAATAGGATAAAATAGTTCCTTGCTTTATCAATAATAAATTTTATCAAATTAAATGGTTTTTATAGAGATTGGGGGAGTCATTATAACATTTGGGTAAAAAAGTTTGTCAAAATAGATATTTATAATTACTGATAAAACATTTTGCAAAAGGGGTATAAGTGAAAATTGGGATTATGTCTGATAGTCATGATAATTTAGTTAAAATAAGGAGGGCAGTAGAAATCTTTAATAGAGAAAAGATTTCTATCTTGTTTCATGCAGGTGATTTTGTCTCACCTTTTACTGCCAGAGAAATAAAGAATATTTATTGTCCTTTTCTAGGAGTGTTTGGTAACAATGATGGTGACCGACTATTTCTGTTGGAACAATTCCAAAAAATTGGCTCAATCTATCCTGAGCCCTATAAGACAGAAATTGATGGCAAAAAAATAATCATGTTTCATAAGGATGATGTTATATCTGATTTAGCCAGAAGCAAGCAATATGACCTCATTATTTATGGACATACACACAAGATTGATTATTATAAAGAGGGTAAGACAACGGTTATCAATCCGGGAGAATGTGGCGGGTGGCTCACCGGGAAAAGTACTGTCGCAATTTTTGATTTGGCTGACTTAAATGTACATATGATAGAATTAACCTAAAAATATTAAGCAACTCCAAACAATTTACCTTTATTGCACTTAATATTAATAATTTACAATTTTATAATAATTATGGCTCCTCAAGTAAATCCTGTAATTCTTGTAATTCATCCTGCTCTACAAAACCTTTTAATATTTCTAAGGTCTCTTCTAGTTGTTCTAAACGCTGCCCGTATAATGCCCAGTTTCCCTCTCTGGAGGCATCCTTTGCTTCCCTGTAGTATCGAATGGCATTATTAATTAAATCGTTTAAGGTAACCCCCTCTTTTAAGATGGCTTCTCTCTTTTCATCAACTGGCCTATCAAACAGCCTTCTTAAGGCTCTGTCTAAATTTGTATCCATAGTTAAATTTACCCCATCGGATACAATAACACGTCTCAGTTGTGGTATTTCACCTTTTTCAGCTCTCAGATACAATGGCTCTGCATAGAGAACCGTATCTTCAATAGGAATGGCCAGTAAATTTCCCCTGATCACCGTTGAACCACTCTGGCTCCAAAGTGTTATCTGCTGGGAGATTTCAGAATCCTGGTCAATTAATGCTTCCAATTGCATAGGACCATAAATCAATTTATCTTTGGGGAATTTATAAACCAGCATCTTCCCATATTCTTCCCCATCATTACGAGCCGCCAGCCAGGCGATCATATTATTCTTATTGGTAGGAGTAAAAGGTGTTATCAGGATAAATTCTTCTTTTTCAAAACCGGGTAATTTGGCAATGAGGTAATAAGGTTCCAGAATAATTTCTTCTGTAGCATATATTTCATTGGGAATATTCCAGTAATCTTCTTTATTATAGAATACATCCGGATTCTGCATGTGGTAAGTAGAATACATTTCTGACTGTACTTTAAAAAGATCGACTGGATAACGAATATGCCGGCGAAGATCCTGGGGCATATCTTTAATATTTTTAAATAAACCAGGGAAAATCTTCTGATAGACATTTATAATTGGGTCTTCTGGTTCCACAATATAAAAATTGATATTACCATTATAGGCATCAACAATGATTTTTACTGAATTACGTATATAATTGAACATCTTATTATAGGGTCGGGAATATGGAAAATGATTGGAAATAGTGTAGGCATCCTGTATCCAGTACAGTCTGCCATCATCTGAAATGACGATATAAGGGTCACGGTCATATACTAAAAAAGGTGCAATTTTAATAGCACGGTCTACAACATTTCTATAGAGCATTATACGACTCTCCCTAGTAAAACTACCGGTCAATAGTATATTTACATCTCTAAATTGTATAGTAAAAAGCAATCGGCGTAAAAAAGAAGAAATAGGTATGCCACCTGTGCCCTGATAATGGGTATAGACATTTTCATTTCCTTTAGGATAATCAAATTCCCTGTTCTCGGTATTTACAATGACATAATTTTCCATTCTTTCCCCATAGTATATTTCCGGCCTGGAAATATGTAAATCGGTAGAAGAAAGTGGAGGAATATCTTTAATAGAAAGGTGTGGTAGCCCATCTGTTTCCACTCTGTTCACCGGGGTCATTACTATTCCATATCCATGAGTAAAGGTAAGACGTTCATTAACCCAGGTTTGTGCCTCGCGGGCTAATTTTTTATTATTTAATTCCCGGGCAGAAATCATAACCTGCTGATAATTACCATTTAAAAAATAGCGGTCAATATCCACCCCAAAGAATTCATAGTAAAGCCTAATGGCCTGAATCTGATTGAAGGTTTGCTCCAGCGGTCTCCAATCCCATAAACGAATATTATTAATAGTCTCAGGGTTATTCTGTATATCGGAATAACTTAAATGTCCTTCAAAAGGGAAATCTTCTTCTCTTATTTTATCCAATCCAAAGGCTTTTCTGGTCAGGTCAATTTCATTTATGAGATAGGGCCTTTCCCGGTCCAGTTCATTGGGTGATACCGTTACACGCTGTACAATACCGGGCAAAAATCCCACTAATAGTAGATAAACTGCTACTATTGAAACAATGCTGACTAAAGGTAAGCGAATATCTTCTTTGCGGGAATAAATCATTACTATAACTGCTGCTATGATACAGAGTATTGTTGAGACCCTGAAAGCCATAAGACTTACATGAATGTCGGTATAACCAGCTCCATAGACTGCTCCCTGTGTAGAATATAATATTTTACGGGAGTTAATCCAGAAATATGCTGCCTGTAAGAATAAATAGGCTCCCACCAGTAGTGAGATATGGAATTTTACGGGAGGATCGATGTGTATTTTATGATAATCAAATCGAATAGTTCTTTTCACAAAATATACCAATACAACAATTAACATAATAAGGCCAATAGCAAAACTCAGCCAATTTCTAAAATATTCTAAGAAAGGTAGGCTGAACAGGTAGAAACCAATATCTTTTCCAAAAACAGGGTCATCTATACCCATAGACACCTGATTGAGAAATATTAATATCTTTTCCCAATTAACTGATTCAGAAATACCCATGAATAAAGAGATAGCTGCTGAAAATCCTAAAACAATTTTATTACTCAACTGAAAACCCTGCAGGCTTTTATAGAATTGCATTTCCGGTCTGCTCTCATCAGGTTCAATTGACCCTAACTGAACAGTGGGGATATAACGACGAGCATAATTAAAATTGAAATAACTTAGCAGAAAGAATAAGGCAGTGAAAAAAAGTCCCGTCCAAAATTGGGCAATTAATATCCTCCAAAAAACAGAAACATAGCCAACTGCTTTTAACCAGATGAGTGTTATATAAAATCTGCCAATAAAAGCAATCAGCAAGATGGCTAGTAAAACCGGTATAATTATCAATACCTTCTTTCCGGGACCTTTCAATCTGTTTATCAAATTTTTTTCTATCTCCTCTTAAAAAGTATTACCAGCAATTTTTTTGTTGTTCGGTAAAATTCATTCTCTCATTCCAATTATAGCATCTTAAATAGTTAATTTAAAATTATGTTTTTTAGTAAAATAGTGGGATGGTAAAGGAGTCTATCCCTATAATTATAATGCTCAGCTTCTGTCTTGCTCCCGGGGTGTTTGAGGATGTGTCACACTAAAACTGTAATCGGTCTTGTTCAATAGAAAGGATATTTTTTTATAAACTAAAAGGGCAAACACACTGCTGATGAGCCCTTTTAAAAGATTAAAGGGGATTATGGCCGGCAAAATAAGTTTCCAGACGATATCCCGATTTACAGCTAAATATAGTGGGGTAATAACCAAATTTGCTGGAATCATAATACCAGTCATAGCAATTGTGCCTGAGAACAACCCAATAATAGCACCGTTTCGGTCATGCTTTTTTAAATAAATCCAGGAAGAGACTATTACAAAAGCACTGGTGGAAAGAAAGTTCATCAGGGCTCCATAGGGTCCACCCTGTCCGGTAATCAAGGCAAATACCAGTGCATAGACCAGAGTCATAATTGTTCCTGCCTGGGGTCCAAATTTAAAAGCTGCAATCAGTAAAAAAACATGTCCCGGGTCATACAATAGAAAGGGAGCCTGGGGTAAAATGGGAAAATGAATTAAATAGCCTGAAATCACAGCCAGAGCAATAAAGATAGAATAGTAAGCAATATTTCTGGTGGTCATTTTTGTTTTCCTTTCAACTAATTGATATTAATAAATGTTAAATTTTAGAATTGATAATCCTATTTAAAATAAAAAAAGCCCACGAATCTCTTCGGGGCTGTCTTCAATAATCTTCTTCTTTCTTCCAGACTTTACTGTCGGCTCCGGGATTACACCGGATCAGTCAGAATAGACGCGTGGGCTCTTTGTTTCTAATCTTTCCTTGATTAAAAACAAATTACCACCGATCGGGAATTGGCAATTATTGAATAATTGCCTCACCCTGCCCCGAAGAAGCATTTAATTAAGAGTCTATATTCTATTTTTCTACTTAATTATACAACAAAGAGTCAAGGAAGTTTAGGAAAAAAATTGTTTTGGATAAATAGATTAATTAATCTTCTTTTATTTACAAATTAAAAGGAAAAGGGTATATTTATGATTACCAAATAAAATGTATAGAGCAGTTCATCCTTTGTTGAAGAACTTTCCAACATTAAGTTCTTTTTCTTCAAATACTTAAACAGTTGTAATATTATGTTATAAATACATATATATTTAATCACATATCAATTAAAGGAAATTATAAATAATGGCTGTAATCATCGCTTTTGGAGTTCATCCACACCAGGTAGAATCAGGCATGGGTGGAACAATATTAAAATTGACTGAAGCAACTCATCAGGTTACCATCATTGATCTAACCAGTGGTAGAAATCTGAATAACCATCCATCCGAATTTCTAAAGAAAGAGGCAATAAAGTCCAGTCGCATACTGGGTATTGATGAAAGAATAACCCTGGACTACCAATATTCTGAATTAGAAAATAGGCAGGAAATTAGGGGAGAAATTTCAGATATGTATCAAAATATCTATCCGGATATTGTATTTATTCCCTATCCTGCTCATGAAAAACCTGAGATAAAAACTGTGGCTGAAATATGTTATAGTTCTCTCTCAAACCTCAGACAAATTAATCACAATTTTTTAAAAAGCAAAATCTTCTATTATTTTGCCTCACCGGTAAATTATTTTCAAAAACCTTCTTTCATTATAGATATAGGCAAAGAGATAGAAATGAAAGTGGAAGCCTTAAAATGCTATGAATCTCAATTTGGAAAGAATATACAGAATAGTCCATTATTTGAAAACATTTTAAGCCTTAATCGTTATTATGGTATGTTAATTGGGCAGAAATTCGGTGAATCCTTTATCAGTAAGGAGCCTTTGGAGATAAAAAATATTGAATTTGCTATTTAATTCTATCTCATTATTGAGTCCTTTAGATGATGTGATTCAACAATATTGAAAATACCACCATACCTAAAAGAGCAAAAGGATATACTGCTCCATAACCGGCTGCAGGATCATCACATCCTATGGAATCAATTGCAGCACCAAGGCCAGGAGTAGAGGTCATTCCCCCGCAAATTGCGCCTGATAACATAATCCAGTTAATTTTAAAGAGATATCTTCCCACTAAAAAACCGATAATCATTGCTATGGAGCCAATAAATAAAGACGAAAAGGCCAGGAACAGCCCTGGTCCTGATAGAGAATCAATTACTCTGTAACCATAATTAAGACCGATAACGGCAAAGAAATAAGCGAGAGTTATTGTCCGAATAGTACCCAAAACTTTGCTATCCATTCTGAAGCAAAATGGCCCTATATTTCCTAAATATCCTAATATTAAGGCAGCTATCAAAACCCCACCTGTCGAGCCCAGACTTAGCTCTCCTAATGAGGGTATGGTGATTTTAAGAATACCTAAAAAATATCCCACCAGGCAGACCAGAGAAAAAGCACTCAGGTCAAAATAGACTTCTTTTATCTTATTAATAGTTTTTTCACTATGGTTTTGCAATTCTTCAATCAATAATAATTTCTCCTTATCTGTATCTATCTTGAAGATAAGAGGGAAAAAATTCATCGCAAAAATTACTACTATTACTCCGAAGGGATAACTGACTGCATAGCCAGTTCCCACTGCAGCCTCTGAATTTTTGGACAATTTATCTTTTTCTTCTTGGGATAAAGGAAAAGAAGAGTTGGTATCATAATATCCTTCATAGCCAACAATGTTTAAAATTCTCTTTCTTTCAGGCTCATTTAACTCTGAAAATCTGTCAGCTAACTCAGCGGAGTGTACACGGACAGATTCCAGTGCAGCTCCTAATCCCGGTGAGCTGGTTAAGGCACCGGTATAGACACCAGTATATAAATAAGGATTCCTCACCGGATAAAACAGACTGAATCCATAGGTTGTAGCCGCCCCTATAAAGGTAATTAGAAAACCCAGTGTAATAAATTTCAAGCCATACTTTTTTATTACTCTTCCCACATCTCGGGCTGCAAGCAGCCCAACTGAGGCGATAAAAAGTACCAGGAATAAATCAAAAAATTTCTTATCTACAATATCTTTACTCAATATATTTTGGGCAATGCCAAAAAACTCACTTTCCGGTCCAATAGTATGAATATATTTGACTATTAACCACCCTGCCACTATACCAACAAACAATGAGCCAGAAGTACTAAAACTAAATCTTCCCAGCTTTATGTTGCCAAATAATATTCCCAAAAAAACGCAAAAACTTATTAAAACAATTGGGTTTATTAATAGTACTAACATGAGATGCCTTCTTTCTTAATGGTTTTTTTATATCGGATTTATATCACATTTTGCTTATGATGACCTACCTTATGCCAAATATATTTTCAATTACTAATAATAGTTTGCTCTAAACTTTTTAGCCATCCTTATCAGGAAATCTTTATTATTATTTTCTGGTGAAACCAGTACCTCGGTCAACAATGATTGTAATACTTCCCCTAACCATTTCCCTTCAGGTATTCCCATTTCTATCAAATCTTCTCCTTTAATTGCTAAGTCTTTAAAAGAAATGGGTGCATTTTTCTTTAATTCATTCTTTAGCAACTCTTCTTCTCTTTTTAATTTTGCCAGCATATCCACTTTTTTTTCTGACCAGAGCAACATTTTTTTTAAATAAAACATAGTTTTACAATTTTCTCTTCCCAATTCTGACATTAGAAAGCGTATATTCGTACCAGAACTGTAATCCATTGTTACCCATTCTCTACTGAACAGAATTTTAAGTTTTTTTATAATTTCCCTATGAAATTTCAGATTATAGAGAAGAGGTATATATAATTTTCGGGCCTGTCGGCAGGACCCGAAAGAGAATCTACCCCAAACAGCCAGCCAGCAAGAAAGTTCTTTACTGTACTCATCAAATTCTGATGACGGTATTAACTCCCATCCCTTGTCAAACATCCTCTCTCTTTTTATTTTATCTATACTAAAAATGTATTGCTCCAACCCATATTGCCTCAGTAATATTATGCCTCTTTTTGCTTCAGAAGTTTGAAAAACTGCATACAGTTCTTCTCTTATTCGCTCCGGACTGACCTGATTAATTAAAAAAGCATGTTTTATTATACTTTTACCGGTTAGACAATCTACAGTAAAATTTAACTGACAGGCTATACGAACAGCTCTTATCATCCTTAAGGGGTCTTCTCTAAAACGAATGGTAGGTTTTAAACTACGGATCAGTTTTCTATTGAGGTCTGGTAACCCACCTGAGGGGTCTAAAATACCCTTATCAGGATTCAAGGCTAAAGAATTGATGGTGAAATCACGACAGAGCAAATCATTTATGATGAGCTGGTATTTCTCTTGTTCAGCTAATAAATTATTTTTCCAATTTTCTCCAACACCTATACCTCCAATACCTCTAATGGTCGAAATATGATAGGTTTGAGAATCTATGATCAGTGTTATAGTCTGAAAACTTCTTCCTATAAGCAGGGCTTTATAATCAAAAAAAATCTTTTTAATCTGTCCGGGGCTGGCATCAGTAACAATGTCCCAATCCTTACTGATTTTCTGGCAGATAAGATCCCTGACGCAACCCCCTACCAAAAATGATAAAAAACCTGCTCCCTCTAATCTCTTTATTATGAACAAGACAGAATCGGGTATATTTTCTTTTTTAATCTCAGGATGTCTAATAAAAGCTATGGTCATTTATCTTAACACCAACATATTATTTTCTATTCTCGATCTTTTTCATATTCATAATTCTATTAATATTTTTAAGATAATACAAATTATTACCAAATTAAGCTTGACAAACCATTAGATTATGTTATTATTGCTATTAAATATATTTGTTAGAAGCAATGATTGTTATTATGAAAGATATCTATGAACAAATTTTGAAATTAAAATATTTTTGCCATTGCCATGAAAGAAGGATTAGCGCTTACTGTCAGATTAACCTGGCAGAATTGAAAGGACTCAAAGCAATGGAGGGAGAAGAACCCATTACTTGTTCGAACTTTTCTAAAAAGATTAACCTATCCCCTTCTCGTAGCAGCAGAATTATTGATAATCTGGTCAGAAAAGGTTTATTGTTACGAAAGATAGGAGAAGACGACCGCAGGTCTACACTCCTTTATTTCACCGACAAAGGGTGGAATTTAAAGGAGAGTATAAAGCTGGAAGAAGAAAAATTCGAACAGCTTTTAACATCAGAACTGGGTAGTGAAGATATTGAAATAATCAGAAAAGGTTTAAAATTATTGGAAAAAATAATGGAAAATAATTTCTAAAGGAGATAACTATGTCAGAAAAAACATTGATTGAAGTAAATGAGAGTAATTTTCAGGAGGAAGTGCTCGATTCCCCTCTTCCTGTATTGGTTGATATGTGGGCACCCTGGTGTATGCCCTGTAGAATGGTTGCACCGTCAGTAGAAAAGATTGCCCAGGATAATAATGCTAAGTTAAAGGTATGTAAATTGAATGTTGATGATAATCAAAATATTGCAGTCCGTTACAATATACAGGGGATCCCTGCTCTTTTAATATTTAAGGATGGTAAAGAGTATGATCGTATTGTGGGAGCGGTTCCTCCTCAAGCTATTCAATCAAAACTGGATAAAATACTTTAATTCATTCTAATTAAACATTATTAAAAATTAATACGAAGATGGGCATTTATTTATTCAGAATGTTTTGCTAAATAAATTTATTGCCCATTTTTTAATTATTTCTTTATATACACTTTTTTTCAACATACTTTTTAATATGTACTAATTTCGAGTCGTGTTGACACTTTAGTAATTATCTAACATAAAAAAACTGGTCATGCATGTTGTCTTTCCTATAGAATATAGTTGATAAAACAAAATCCAATAGGAAGGAGCAGAGCACACATGACCAAAGATG
>JAKQEP010000017.1 GCA_029556475.1 Candidatus Atribacteria bacterium | reverse complement strand
ACCTTTTTCAATATCTACCTGTATAATTCTTGTCTGTATATCCCAATCAGGTTTTTCCTGTCTGAACCAGTGAACCCGGTATTTTACTTCAAGATAATCCTTTCCCTTTACCTTCATAAGGTGATTTTGTGGGTTAAATTTTCCATTATTATTACACATTTTATATTCCTCCTTATCAGCAGGGGCCGAAGCCCCCGCCATTTTTATTATTCTCCGAGAATATGTTTCATTGATTTCTCTGCTCTACTTGCGGCATTTATTACCATCTTTCTATCGTCATTTAAAACCTTAAGCCAGTTTTGTATATAAGCTGTCGAATTATCAATAGTTTTGTTTTCTATGTCTGCATAGCTGCACAGAAACGAAGCTCCTATTTCTGCAACCAGCTCTTCTTCTGCATAATTGCAACTTCCGAATCTCTGAGTAAAAGTAACCTCTTTCCTGTTCAGCCTTTTCTTATGTCCTGTGCTATGGGTTAATTCATGAAATAAAGTAGAATAGTAATTTTCTTCTGATGTAAAATTTTCACATATCGGAATTTCCACCGTATCAGTCGAAGGAATGTAACATGGTTGAAATCCCTGATGTAGTATAATCGGACTGGCTTTATATCCTTTTACTATCTGTTCACAGGTTTCCAGAGGTTTAAAATCTCTCTTATGTTCGGTAAATTTGCCCTTGTCTATTCCTTCAACCTGTTCAAGGTTAAAAACTATGTAGTATCTCATAAAGGGTATAGTTTTTTCTGATATCTCTGTCGTTTCTTCTTCCTCATTTTTCTTTACTTTGCATAAATGCCAGTAAACAACCGGAATTCCATGAGAGCCTTTTTTAACATATCCTCCCAGAGCACTGGCCTGTTTAAAGGTCAGAAAATAAGGCGAACTAAAATCAGTCATTGAAAGCAGCAGTCTGTTAATCCCTCTGTATTCTTTCTTTGAAATGCCGTTTTTCGGAGCATTTATCCAGGTTTTTTTCCAGGGTACCTCGCCCTTTTCAAGGGCATTTATTATTTTTTCCGTTATGATTTCCGTTATATGCTTACTCATTGTTTAATCCCCTTTCTCTGAAAAATTCAGGGAGAGGCTTTACCTCTCCCCATTGCCTTTACCATCTGGCTATTACCTTTTGAATGTCCTGTTTTCTCTTTATCTCCTGTGCCTTTTTCATAAGGCTATCTGCAAAGCTGTTTA
>JAKQEP010000001.1 GCA_029556475.1 Candidatus Atribacteria bacterium | reverse complement strand
CGTGGCACTTGTCATTGCCCGTCTGTTGGCACTATGCCTCGGCAATCAATATTCCATTGCGCGGATTGTGGAAAGCTTAAACAGGGCATCGGGAAGCCGTCTCGAAGAAAACTGGTATGTCTTCAACTATGCCGATGAGATTACAAAGATGATAAACAAAACACTCGGTGTGGATCTTGACCGCAAGTACCTTAGATTGGGGGATATAAAAAAAATATTGGGAGCCACAAAAAAACCCTGATTCGGCAACAACTTTCTGTACTATCATAAATCCGCTATTCCTTACTACGTAGGGATTAGCGGATTTTTTTAATGCTTTTACTGCAAAAGTCAGGTTATATGATTATCGTATCATAAATATTTTAATGACCACCCATAATAAAGTCAAATGGATTAATAAAATTTTATAAAACTTTGTGTTATCCTACCTTTAAAACTATATAAGGTTATACTGAGAAAAGAACTATTATATTTCGTATATGAGCATTATGAATGGTTTTCCGAGTATTAGTGAATGGCATTTCAATCCTTCCTAAGATTAATGGAGCAAAGCTTTCATAGAGACTAATAATATTAACAAAGAAAGGACCATTATATACTATCAGTTCAATGGTTATAGCAGCTGTTCTATCGAGTTCCATTTTTTGTTTCCATAAGCGATTTAAATTACTATTCAAAGTACATAAAATTTACATTATTTAAAATGTATGATTTTGAATTTACACAACCTCATTATGGGTCAATAGTTGTGTAATATTAAAAAGAGGATTAAAGTATTTTTCATATTAATCATATTGTAATTTATGGTTTCAATTTTATTCCAATAAAAGTAACCAGGGCAACAAGAGAGGTAGAAATTACAATCATAATTATTCCCAGGGCTGATAGTCTGCCCCATAGTCCATCACTGGCAAAACGAAGAATTTGTACTGCCATAACCTCACTTCCCGGCCGAGCAAGAACCACAGAAAGAGATAATTCTCGTAAGAACATAGTGGCCATTAGAATCCAACCAGAGGTAATCCCCGGTATAAGTAAGGGAACTATTATTCTCCTCATAGTGGTTAAAGGTTTGGCTCCGAATACTCTTGATGATTCTTCCAGATGTTTGTGTATTTGAATAAAAGCACTACTCAAAGGGCGAATTCCATAAGGTATATAAGTCGCAATATATCCTATCAGTAAAGCCCAGATAGTAGCATAGATAGGGGTGCGGACAAAAAACCACATAAATCCTACACCAATAACAATACCAGGGAAAGAAAAAGATAAAAAACTTAAAGATTCTAAAATACCTGATGTTCTTGTTTTAATTCTAACAATTGTATAAGCTACAAAAATAGACAAGATTATCCCGATAGTTGCACCAAATATACCCAGGAATATACTATTTTTCAAAGATAAGATAGAAATGGGATCTTTTAATACTTCACGCCAATGATTTAAATTCATCATAGAAAGGGCCCTGGAACTTGGAATCATAGAATAAGGAACTAAAGAGGTATAAACTAATACCAGAACGGGTAAAACAATTAGAATAAACAGAAGTAATCCCAATACAAAAAACAAAGGCACCTTTGCTCTTTTAAGTTCAATAACCGCAGGTCGGTAGCCACGGCTGGAAATAGTAACATATTTTTCACTTTCTGCAGTTAAATATCTATAGATAATAATGAGGATAACAGAAATTACCAGAACGCTCATACCAATCGCCGCAGCCTTACCGTAGTCAATGGCAAAACCAATTGAAATAGTCCGGTAAATATGGGTAGCTAACACATATATCCGTCCAGGCATGCCAATGACAGAGGGTACAGCAAAAGAGGCCATACAGCGGACAATACATAGTATGAAGGCAGCCAATATTGCCGGTCTTAAAACAGGTAGAGTTATTCTAATTAGAGTTTGCAGTGTATTTGCTCCACAAACCCTGGAAGATTCTTCTAAATTTACATCAAAAGAAGCCATAGCTGGAGCAATAATTAGATATGCAATGGGCATATCCAATAATCCCTCTACTAGAATCATACCTCCAAGAGAATAAATATTAAAAAGAGAATTTTTTAAACCAAATAGCTGTTTAAGTATCAAATTAAAAATCCCATTAGATGGGTTGAGTAATAATACCCAGCTGACTGAAAAGAGTATATGGGGGATCATCATAGGGGTAATGGAAATTATCCTGAACAAAAATTTCCATGTTATATCAGTCCTATTATTTAAATAAGATAGGAACAGGGCCAATAGAGTGGCTAACAATGATGAACCAAATACAAAAATTACTGTATTATTTATAATTTCTCCAAGGTCCGGATCAGTGTATGCTGCAATATATTTATCTAAAGTAAAAGCCCCGGAAACACTTAGTCCTCTGGAAAAACTTCCAAACAAAAGCATTATAACAGGACTTACAGTTAAGAACCCGACTATAACAAGCAAAATAACTGTATTCCTGGAACTGCTATTCATTATTTGGCTCCATTCAATCTGAAACTAACAGACAATGGTCTGAACTTACCACAAAATTAACCACATCACCCTTTTTCAAAGAACTTTCTGATTCTATTTTTATCATCAAACGTTTATTGCCAATACTCATCTCTCCTTCACAAGTTTCACCAACAAAAACCAGATTTTCAATAATTCCAGTAATTATATTTCCCTCTCCAGAATAATTATCCTCTTTTAGATAGATGAATTCTGGTCTGATACAAAGGATTACCTTGCTTTCTACTGGGAAATCTCTCTTCTGGCAGATAAAAGTACCGATTTCAGAATCTACAATAGTCTTGTCTTTCTTCTGGGATTTAACTATCGCCTTAATAAGGTTGGCTCTGCCAATAAAATCTGCAACAAACTGGTGGGTGGTATTAAAATAAATCTGCCTCGGAGAGCCAACCTCAACAATATATCCTGAATTCATTACTGCAATAACATCAGAAAGAGCTAATGCTTCAATCTGATCATGTGTAACATATGCAGCAGTAATCTTAAGCTCACTTAGAAAATTTCTTAACTCTTTTCTTGTCTCTTCTCTCAATTTAGCATCCAGATTACTCAGGGGTTCATCAAAGAGGATAACCTTGGGTTCTGCTATTAAAGCCCTTGCTAAAGCAACTCTTTGCTGTTGTCCTCCAGAAATATTGGTTGCTAGTCTTTTTTCAAAACCATCCAGTTTTACAAAATTTAGGATTTTTTTTACTCTTTTATATATCTCTTCTTTGGGGAAATTCTTAATCTGAAGTGGATAGGCAATATTATTATATACATTCATATGGGGCCAGATAGCATATGTCTGAAAAACCATAGCCAACCCCCTTTTTTCAGTAGGTATATTTATTCCTTTTTTATTGCACCAGACTACCTCATCACCTATTTTTATCTCTCCTGAATCTGGCTTTTCTAATCCAACTATACAACGAAGCAATGTAGTCTTACCACAGCCGCTAGGGCCCAGAAGAGTGCAGATACGTTTACCAGGAATCTTAATATTAATATTATCAAGGGCCTTGATAATCTTCCCATCAGTATAATAGTATTTACTCAATTCTTTGATCTGGATTTCCATGATTATCCTCTTTTATACTGCTCTGAAAACCATTCGGATTATTCAACCGCAAATATCTGTTTAAATTCATTCCCCCATTGTTGAATTTCTTCATCTGAAAGCTCTCTTATTGCAATAACTTCTGCCTTATCCATTCCTTCAATTGGCGGGAAAATACCCGGAGCCAGAACATACTCACCAACATCCTCGGCTAATATGGACATAGCTTCATCTGAAAGCCAATAATCAATAAAAGCCTTTGCACTATCGGGATTTGGAGCAGAAGAGGTAACAGCGATGGCTCTGGGTGTGCCCAAAAGAGGCTGGGCTACTTTAGCCCAATCTAAAGGTGCAGGCGCCTTAGTAATAATATACTTAGGCATAGAAATAGCTATTAATTTTTCACCACTTTCTACCGGAGCAGGGGTTGGTCCAAAAGAAGCCACAAACATTGGTTTATTGGCAGCTAATCCTTTTACAAAATTCATCCATTCTTCTTCTGAACTAAAAACATTCTCTTTAAGGCCAATAAGCCAGGAAATTGTTGTTGGATGTATAGCGGGATTAGCCATAACTATCTTATCTTTCCATTTGGCATCAGTAAGATCTTCATAACGTTTTGGTACATCTTCCTGCTTTACCAACTCTTTATTATAGATTAGTGCCACATACTCTATACCAAACAGTTGAATCCCATTTTTATGCGTCCAATCTGGATAAGTTTGGGCAACTGATGAGATATAGGAAGAAATCACTCCCTTTTCTGATAACATCTCCAAAACTGGTATCGGTGCCTGTATCACATCTGCCAGCAGCTTACCCGCTTCGAACTCTGTCAGTACAGTAGCAAGGAATTTATCAGTAGATATCCTGGTATACTCTCCCGCAATTCCAGTTTTTGCTTCAAAAGCCTCCATAATTGGCTCAATCGCCGTTATATTGGCATAAAAAGATACCTTAGATGCACCTATAGCAGGACCACCCATAAGCAACAGTAAAAATATTATAATTATGGTTAATTTTATTTTTTTCATTATTAAATATACCTCCTAATCCTTTTATCTCTTATTTAAAATATTCCCTTACCAACAATTGTAACCAAATTTACCGATACTCTATTAATTCTTTTCTATATCACCTCCAATTTATAGAACTAAATGGTCAGCCTTTAAATATAGAAACTCAATTTCCTGTTTTTGTGTTCAGAGCCTCATCTCTCCAAAATATTCCTTTATAGAATTTAATGGTATCAATAATTGCCATTTATTTGCTTTGCCAAATATAGACAACTAAATTTCCTTTAATTACTTTTTGAAACAAATAAAGGAAATATTTCTAATAAAATTTGAGTACAGGTCTTTACTTCACTATAAGTACGCTGCAATCTTTTACTTCCTGAACAACAGCATTACTCACACTTCCCAGGAATACTTTTTTAAAGCCGCTCAAACCTCTACTTCCTATAACAATCATATCAACTTTTTCTCCATGTGCAACATTGACGATAGTATGTGAAGGATGACCCTCCTTAAAAATGGTATGGGACATTATGCCTTTTTTCTTGAAAAAATCTGAAGCTTTGGTTAAAATTTTCTTTTTGTCTTTTTTTGCCATTTCCATTGCTTTTCTCATATGTTCCATTTGTTCTTCTGTAATACCGCCTCCTTCGTCCCCCAAAAAAGACAAATAGGTATCAGACATACTATCATAAACATAAATGATAAGCACTTCCTCAACATTGCAACCTACTCCGATTTTGGCTGCCATTTCTAATGCCTTTTGGCTATGCTCGGAACCATCTACGCATACTAAAATTCTCATAAAACCTCCTTCATTTATACCTTATTTTTTTCTTAAATCTTAATAATTTATTATATCATAAAAGCGATATGACAAGAATTGAATATCCCACAGATAAGTGAATTATGCTACAAGAATGAACAGTAATTGAAACAATATATGTCTAAAATATAGGTAAGTTCAACACAACAGAACGATTATTCGATTTTTGTTTGTGATATAATTTTAATATATTTGAGTATCAAAATCATGTGACTTTTCCTGCTTTAATACTATAAAAAGAAAATATAGGAGCTCAATAATTTTATGGTAACTATCTTATTCAATATTTTTGGAGGATTATCCTTATTTCTCTATGGACTTTTTATTTTAAGTGAGGGATTAAAACAGGTTTTTTATAAAGAACTCAAAGAAATTTTACAAAAAACCACCAGTAGTACCATTAAAGCAGTTGGGCTTGGAACCTTAGTTACGACTATTATTCAAAGCTCAAGTGTTACTGTGGTTACTCTTATTGGCCTTTTAAATTCCAGTATGATAAATCTAACCCAGGCTTTAGGTGTAATGCTTGGGGCAAAAATAGGTACAACCGTCACCGCACAGATAGTGGCTTTTAAAATCGGTCTATATTATTTCCCTTTTATTATCATAGGTTGTTTCTTGATTTTTTTTTCTGGGCAAAAGAGATTGCAAAATATCGGGCAAATTATATTAGGATTTGGAATCCTATTTTTAGGGATGCATACTATCTCCTTAGGGGCTCAATCCATTCAGGAAATACCCTTTTTTATTAATAGTCTTCTTTTTTTAAGCCGTAACATCTTCCTGGGAATTCTTACCGGCACTTTATTTACTTTTATTGTTCAATCCAGCTCAGTAACAACCGGACTTATCATCGCTATGAGTATGGAAGGAGCACTCACTTTACCGTTGGCTATAGCTTTAACTATGGGAGCAAATATTGGTACTAGTATCACTGGTTTTTTGGCTTCCCTGGGCTCTTGTAAATCAGCCAAACGCCTTTCTATATCCCAATTTACAGTTAATATTATAGGAGTTACAATTTTTGCCTTTTTGATTCCATCTTTTAGTCATATTATTTCCTTAACAAGCCCAGATATAGGACGTCAAATTGCTAATGCCCATACCTTCTTTAATATTATACTTGTTTTAATTAGCATGCCTTTGATTGGTTGGTTAAAAAAGTTTTCTTTCAAAATTGTACCAGGCCCGGAAGAAGAAATTGATAGAGGGATAAAATTTCTGGAGTACAAATTCTTGAAATTTCCCAGTTTAGCACTTTCACAAGCACAGAAGGAAGTACTGCATATGGCTAATATAACTAAAGGGATGCTAGAAAAAGCCAATGAAGCCATGTTTACTGGAGACAAGGAGCTGTTCAATATGGTTAAAATAGAGGAATATAGTGTTGACGAATTACACCATATTCTCGATGATTATTTAACCAGAATTTCTTCACAGGCTTTTTCTAGAGAAGACTCACAAAAACTTGCCATCTTAATACATAGTGTTACAGATATAGAAAGAGTGGCTGATCATGCCAATAATCTTATAGAAATATATGAGTTTAAAGCTCAGAAGAACATTATTTTTTCTGAACAAGCTAAAAGTGAACTAAATCAGTTATTCCAAAAAGCTATATCTGCTTTTACCCTCTCAATGGAAGCACTTGACAAAAATGACCATTCAATTGCGCAAAAAGCTATCGAGCTAGAAAATGAAAGCGATAGGATGGAGGAAGAGTTAAAACAAAACCATTATGATAGGCTAAAAGAAGGGACCTGTAGGCCTGAAGCCGGACCAATGTATCTCGAAATAATTATGAATCTAGGAAGAGTTACTAACCATGCTGAAAATATTGCCAGAGGGGTTATTATGGGCTTTTAGAGTAAATGGCAATATTTAAGGTGACTACTTGTACAAATGTTAAAAACCATTATCAAATAACATATTTTCGATACATTGGACAGGTGTAGACCTATAAGAAGGGTAACAAAAATGGTAAGAATCTTCTATAAATTTAGATTACTAATATATTTCTTTATTCAGTAAAAAGGAGGTGATAAAAATGGCAGTTGTAAAGGTAATTGAGATTCTAGCGGAATCAAATAAAAGCTGGGAAGATGCAACCAAAATAGCTGTTGCAGAAGCATCTAAAACAATACGCAATATCCAAGCTGTATACATTGAAAGTTTTCAGGCAATAGTAGAAAATAATGAAATTGCCAGATATCGGGTTGATGCTAAAGTTTCATTTCTTGTTGAAAAATAAAGAGTAAACAATTTGCTATTTAACAACAGTCCTCTACTCTACTGGTTGAGGAGAAAAGGAAAAGTCACCTTTTATGAGTGGCTTTTCCTTTAGTTAAGATAGCTCGAAAATGATAATCATCTTTACTGAAAGCTGCTTGCTATAAGGTTTTGCTACTATACTATATTTTCTCCTATTCCTATATTACAGGCTTTTATGAATTAAATAAAATTGATACATTTTCTAATTTTATCCTTGGACAATTTAAAGAAGCTGTCATATTGGGCACCCTATGCACTATAGGCATGACAATATTAAGGCTTCCTTACCCGACAACTATCGGCTCTGTAGTAGGGTTATCCTCTGTTATCCCAATGGTGGGATCTTATATCGGGGCAACTTTCGGGATACTTTTAATTATAGTTGTTGATTGGGTAAGTGCAGTATTTTTCTTAGTATTTATTATTATTTTACAGCAGATTGAAAGCAACTTCATTTATCCAAAAATAGTTGGTGATTCTATTGGCCTTCCAGGAATATGGGTATTTGCTGCCATTATTATAGGCTCAGGATTAATGGGATTTTTAGGAATTTTATTAGGAGTTCCCATTGCAGCAACAATCTATAAACTACTCAATCATTATTAAAATAATTAATCATGATATTGCTGTAAAAGTGTTTAGTTGATTGAAAAGATTTAATTCAGTCAACAGAGGTCCAATTTATTCCTCTGTTTTCTTTCAATCTTTCTACCTTTAAATAAGACCACCAGATGATATCAAATATTCTAATTATAATAACCATTTAGGAAGATTTGGGAACTAGGCTATACAGCTTTATAATAAACTAATAAAAATTACCAATTTATTAAGCTAGTACAGCTGCCCCCTGATAGTAAATTACCTTTAAGAAAAGACAATTTCAGTTACTACCTCTTCTAAAGTTTTAACAAGCAAGTCTATTTCTTCTTTCTGTACAATTAGTGGCGGTAGGAAACGCAATACCTTCTCTGCTGTACAGTTAATCAAAAATCCTTTCTTTAGCATCTTTTCAACAATTGCCGAACCTTCTCTGGTAAGCTCTAAACCGACCATTAATCCTATTACTCTTATCTCTTTGACTAAAGCAGGGAATTTTTCTTCCACCTCTTCTAATTTCTCCTGAAAGTATTCCCCTTTTAGCTGACATTCCATTAAGAGGTTATCTTCCTGCAAAACTTCTAAAAAAGCCAGTGCAGCAGCACAGGCTACCGGATTACCCCCGAATGTGGTCCCATGGTCACCTGGCTTAAATACTGAGGCTACTTTTTCTTTGGCAATCATGGCACCCAGAGGCAAGCCTCCAGCCAATGGTTTGGCTAAAGTCATAATATCCGGTTCAACTCCATAATGCTGATAGGCAAACATCTTTCCTGTTCTGCCCAGGCCACATTGTATCTCATCAAAGATTAAGAGTATATCTTTGTTATCACAAAACTCCCTTAACCCTTCCAAAAAATCCTCTGTCCCAATATTGATACCGCCCTCACCCTGAATCGGCTCCACTATGATTGCAGCTACTTTTTCATCGTAAACATCTTTAACTGATTGTAAATCATTAAAAATAGCCTCTTTAAAAGATGGTAAAAGTGGCAAATAATCTTTCTGATATTTGTAGGTCCCGGTTGCTGCCACAGTAGCAATGGTTCTGCCGTGAAAGGAATTTTTCATATAAATTATTTTAAATTTATCTTTATTCTGTTCTTTAAAATATTTAACTGCCAGTTTTATAGCTGCCTCATTGGCCTCTGCACCACTGTTGGCAAAAAATACCCTATCACCACAGGATAATTCCACCAATTTTTTTCCTAACAGGATTTGCGGAGCATTGTAGTAGAGGTTAGAACAATGGATGATTTTACCGGCCTGCTCACAAATTGCCTGCACAATTTTAGGATGGCTGTATCCCAGACTATTTACCGCAATACCACCAATAAAATCATAATATTCTTTTCCCTCTAAATCCCAGACCTTTATTCCCCTTCCATGGTCTAAAACCATAGCCGGTCTTTTAAAAGTCTGAATTAGAAAATTTTGTTCAATGTTAATTAATTCTTTACTTTCCATATTATTCCTCCTCCTATTCAAATTTGGCATATAATACTTTTTTTAATTGTCGACAGACACAAATTCAGTTCCGATTCCCTTATCGGTAAATATCTCCAGCAAAATTGAGTGCACTTGTTTCCCATTCAAGAAATGCACCTTTTTGACCCCTCCTTCTAAAGCTCCTAAAGCTGATTCAACCTTAGGAATCATACCTTTTTGAACCTGTCCAGATTCCAATAATTTTTTTGCTTCTTCAACATTAATACTGCTGATTAGGGTTTCAACATTTCCCAATTCTCTTAATATTCCATCTACATCGGATAAAAATATTAATTTTTCTGCCTTTAATACTTTAGCCAGCTCCCCTGCTACCGTATCGGCATTTATATTAAATCTATCTCCGCTGGCATCTACGCCAATGGTAGCAATTACCGGTATATAATCCTTCTCTATGAGTAAAGTTAATATTTCTGTATTTATTTTTATAATTTCTCCTACATAACCCAGATCAATATGAGCATATTTTTTTACCACAAGCAGTTGGGCATCTTCCCCGCTCAATCCAATTCCTTTAATCCCATTCCCCTGATCTTCTAAGATGCATAGATTAATTTCAGCTACCAGACGGGTATTTATCTTACCGGTTAAAACCATCTCTGTAATATCCATTGTATCACGGTCGGTTACTCTCAATCCATTTATAAATTGAGGGGTTTTATTCTGTTTTAGCATCTCCTGTGATATCTCAGGACCACCGCCATGGACAATTATCGGTTTCATACCTATGTAACGTAATAGGATTATATCTTTTAAGATTTGCTGTTCCAGTTGCTTATCTTCCATAGCACTACCACCATATTTGATAATTACAATTTTATTCCAGAATTTTTTAATATAGGGCAATGCCTCTACTAAAATATCTGCGCGCCAGGTATCATTTTTTAACATTTTTCACCCCCTATTTTTTGTTAATTATATTCTAATTATATTTCGTATTAATATTGACATACTCATGTGTCAGATCGCAACCCCAGGCAGTTGCCTTTCCATTACCAATCTTTAAATCAATGATTATTTTTATTTCTGTAGATTCTTCCAAATATTTTCGTACCGTATCTTTTGAGAAGGGGAGTGGCTGACCATCTGAAACAATCTTTTCTTTAACAAATAGATCTATTTTGTTTACATCAATTTGCGCTCCGGAATAACCAGCTGCTGCAAAGATACGCCCCCAATTGGGGTCATGCCCGTAAATAGCGGCTTTGACTAAAAGAGAACCTGCAACCGTTTTGGCAATTTTACCAGCATCAATATCAGTCAGAGCGTTTTTTACCTCTACTTCGATAAGCCTGGTGGCTCCCTCTCCATCACGGGCTATTTCTTTCGCCAGATATTCTGTAACTGCATAAAGATTATCCCTGAATTGATGGTAATCTTCATTCTTCTCCACGATAGTCCTATTTCCTGCTAACCCATTTGCTAAAACTATCACCATATCATTTGTGCTGGTATCTCCATCAACAGTTACCATATTAAAGGTTTTACCGATTACTTCTGTCAGAGCATCCTGCAAAAGACTGCTTTCTATTGCTATATCGGTTGTTATAAAAGCAAGCATTGTTGCCATATTGGGATGTATCATTCCTGAACCTTTAGCAATTCCACCAATTCTAATTTCCTTCTCATTCAATGTGAAGCTTATGGCTATTTCTTTTTTCCTGGTATCTGTGGTCATTATTGCCTCTGCTGCATCAGTTCCACCCTTTAAACTTAATTTACTCACCGCCTCTTTGACCCCATCTCTCATCTTGTCCATTGGCAGAAACTCTCCAATCTTCCCAGTGGAAGTTACTGCCACATATTCTTCTTTAATCTGTAAACTGTCTGAAACATATTTGACCGTTTCCCGGGCATCTTGTAATCCCTGCTCTCCAGTACAGGCATTGGCAACCCCGCTATTTACCAGTATAGCCTGTAATTTGCCACCAGAGCGGGAGAGATTCTCCTCGGTGACCCAGAGAGGTGCCGCTTTAAACTTATTTTGAGTATAAACTGCTGCGGAACTGGCTATCTCACTTGAATAGATTAAAGCCAAATCTTTTCTAGTTTGCCTTATGCCACAGTTTATACCGGCTGCTTTAATCCCTTTGGGGTAGGTTATGCCCTGTTCTTTTATTATCTTAAAATTATTTTCTTCACAATCTGTTTTCATTTTTTACTCCTTTCTCCTTT
This sequence comes from Candidatus Atribacteria bacterium, assembly GCA_029556475.1. Classification (GTDB taxonomy): domain Bacteria; phylum Atribacterota; class Phoenicimicrobiia; order Phoenicimicrobiales; family Stramentimicrobiaceae; genus Stramentimicrobium. Next base: position 3,308 of record JAKQEP010000001.1, on the reverse strand, counting down.
ATAACAATCCCATTGTTTCTGGAAGATTGAACATAATATTCATATTCTGTACCGCCTGACCTGATGCTCCTTTAGTTAGATTATCAATAACTGAAATTACCTTGATTTTTCCCACCCTCTTATCTATGGTAAATCCTATATCACAATAGTTGGTTAATTGGGCAAAACGTATCTCCGGTAGATTGGGTGGCTCAAATATTCTGACAAAAGGAGCATCCTGATAAAAATTCTGATACAGAGTTACAATATCCTGCTCATTACAATCTTCAATCAAGTTGAGATAGCAGGTAGACAGGATTCCCCTACTGAGAGGAAGAAGATGTGGGGTAAAAGATACTATAATTTCTTTGTTTTTCTTACCATATTTATTTTTTTCGCCTTCATCTTTACCGGAATCGGGATTGTACAATAGAGATAATTCCTGCTCGATTTCAGGGATATGGTTATGCATAGTTGTCTTATAGGCTTTAAAGCTTTCGTTACACTCACTAAAATGTAAACCCAGTGATAGCTTTCTCCCTGCTCCACTGGTACCCGATTTGGCATCAATTATTATATTATCAGCTTCTACCAGACGTCTCGCTAACAAAGGAGCCATCCCCAAAATGGCACTGGTGGGATAACACCCCGGATTGGCTACCAGTGTTGCCTTTTTGATATCCTCTTTATATAATTCCGGCAATCCATATACTGCCTCTTTTAAAAATACTCTGCTCTTTTCACTATGCTCTTTTTTATACCATTTAGTATAGTTGTCGGAATCCTTAAGTCGGAAATCAGCACTGAGGTCAATAACTTTCATCTGGTTTTTATTAATCAGTAGCTCTGGCACAATATCAAGAGAAATATTATGCGGTAAGGCGGTAAATACCACATCAGAGTCCCGTACTATCTTTTCTATATCAAGTTCTATAAGCTTTTTGTCCAGCTGATTGGTAAATTCAGGATAAACTTCACAAATATTCTGGCCCACATAACTGGCTGAGACCAGATGCATCAACTTTATCCGGGGATGTTTTAACAATATCCTGATTAACTCTTTCCCCGAATAACCGGTTGCCCCGATGATACTAACTTTTATTTTTTCCATTTTTAAACTCCTTTCCTATATACAGTATATATTTTTAGGCGTATTTAAGAATAAAAAATCTCGTCCCGTATATATAATAATAGTATGTTTTATATTACCTTAAGGGACGAGATACAATTTTATATAAGTCTCTCGCGGTGCCACCCACCTTGAATAAGTTATTCATCAGCACCAACATCTATAAATCATTCAGTAGAATTCAGGTGTATTTTGTCTTTAATCAAGTAAGAAACAAAAAATCCCGTCCCCAACTATCTTTTTTTAAAATAATTTTAAAGGACGAGACTAATCTCGCGGTGCCACCTGGAATTGGATAAATAACTTATCCCACTCATTCTCGGTTTTTAAAGGTAACCAACCTTCATCCTTATTTTATTTTAATAATTAGGCTTTCTTTTCAGTCAACCTGCACTGAGATATTTTCACCTAACTTATCTCTCTCTGTTAATTAGTATCTGGTCAGACTTACTTCTACCTGGTAATCTTTATTATTTTGTGCATAATAATAAAGTAATGTTTTTGTTTTGTCAAATATTTTTTAAAATAATTTATAGCTTATCTTAATACCTGCTGAAGGATTCAGGGGGGGGTTGTTCCGTTTATTTATAAATCTATTAGAGAGATTTTGTTTACCAGGAAATAGTGAAGCCGAAACGATTGGGAATCTGCCAGTTTAAAGAAAGTCTGTCATTAATCCGCAAGAGGATTTCTTTTCGGTTTTCCTGCCATTCTTTCCAGTTATTAAAATTGACCTGTCCACCATAATTAAATTGTATCTTTCCAAAATCCATCTGCAGGCGGGAATTAAAAAAGGGTTCCAAACTGCTATCGGCAAACTGATACTGTATTCCCGCACCAGCCCATAACCTAATCACATAAGAGCTATATACATCATATTCAAACCAGCCTTTGCCGATTTCCTGTTCGTATCGTAAGGCTACATTCCAACGATAAGCAGGAGATAATAATAGTTCAAAACCATAATTTTTTTCTTCAGCATAATTACCCCAGAAAGAGAAATGCTGTCTTTCTCGAGTTGGATTGTTATTTGACAGGTTTAAAGCAGGAATCTCATTAAACAGTTCGTGTAACCATATATCTTCTACATCATAAAGATGTTCCAGGGCTTTACCTTTGAGTAAAATAGGTACCAATAAATCGGTTTTGGTCAATCCGGCATGATTAGCCGGGTAACGTAGGTCAAATATAGGTATCTTGGGAGGATTAATAACAATAACAATGTCTCCGGACTTTTCATTCATAAAGAGATTAAAAATATTTGTAGGAACACCCGGATAATTACTTTTTTTAGTTAACGATAGCCATTCATCAGCATTTAGCCACTCCCCCTGGTAACCATCTTTATAGTAATCAAAAAAATCTGTTCCTTCATTAAGATACCTTATTTTACCATCGTCATTCCTTTCAAATAATATTTTTCCATTATCAGTATAACCAATTACACTATTTTCATTTTCCCGGAAAAAGGCAAACTCTATTTCGCTTTCTAATACAATTTTTTTAGCCCAGAAATTTTTTTCTGCAGAATTTTTCAGATAAATATGGGGATGAACATATACTTTAAGACCATCACCAATTATTCTTTTAATTTCTTTTGCCTGAGGAATATTAATAAACTCACCAAAAGACATACCGTGATCACTGTAAATAATTAGATTTTCTTTATCGAAATCAAGATTCTTTACCAATTTACCAAGATATTTATCAAATTTTTTGTAGCTTTCCAAATAAGGCCTTTCACCAAAATAATGAGCTAAAGCATCTGTGGTAAACCAGAAAAATTGAATTACATCATATTCTTTTAAAAGGTGAGGGACATTCATTAAAGGATAAATGTTAAAATTATCCAATCCAGGAAATCCGTAAATAAAACTAGCCCTTCCTCTTCTTGGAATATGTGAAAATAGATCTTTAAAAGTAACATATTTAGGAATTACTTGTTCCTTTTCCCGGTCATAATAACCCCAGCCAATTCCTCCACTCGAATTATCCATCCCAACTCTAATATGAGGAACTGTAGTTTCTGTTCCACCAGGAAATAAACTTAAACCATAGGTCATAAATATCAAGACATAGTGAACTCTCTTAATGATACTAAAGTATCAATAGATCGTGAACTCTTAACTAGAAAAAATATCAATACATCGTAAACTGTATCAATCGATCTTTGGCAATAACATAGAGCTTTTCGGCAAAG